>CAZYGO010000194.1:0-9987 GCA_964647455.1 uncultured Rhizobium sp. | reverse complement strand
GTTCACTCTTGCCATCGTTGGCCGGCCCAATGTCGGCAAATCCCGCCTCGTGAACCGGCTGGCCGGACGCCACGCCGCCATCGTGCATGACACGCCGGGCGTCACCCGCGACCGCCAGGCGGTCGAGGTCGATTTCGACGGCATGGCCTTCCGCCTGATCGACACCGCCGGCTTCGAGGAAGCCGCGCCCGGTTCGCTGAGCGCGCGCATGACCGGCCAGACCCTGGCCGCCATCGCCGAAGCCGACGCCCTGCTCTTCGTCATCGACGCCCGCGACGGTGTCACCACCGGCGACGAGATCATCGCCCAGACGCTGCGCCGTTCCGGCAAGCCGGTGGTCTTCGCCGCCAACAAGTGCGAGGGCCGCACCAGCCTGGAGGACGTCCATGGACTGGGCTTCGGCGAGCCGATCCGTCTTTCCGCCGAGCACGGCCTTGGGATGGGCGAGCTGGCCGAGGCGCTTGAGGCCCTCATCCCCCGCGGCGAAGTCCCGGAACAGGAAGGCGAAGCCGGGGTGGAGGATGCCGAAGAGGATTACGATTACCGCGACAAGCCGCTGCGCCTGGCTTTGGCGGGACGTCCCAATGTCGGCAAGTCCAGCCTGTTCAACCAGCTTCTGGGCGAGGAGCGCTCCCTCACCGGGCCCGAGGCCGGACTGACCCGCGACGCCATCACCGCGCCCTGGCGGATCGAGGAGCGGCAGGTGCTGCTGCACGACACCGCCGGCATGCGCAAGAAGGCGAAGGTGGCGGGCGAGGCATTGGAGGAAATGAGCGTCGCCTCCACCCTTTCGGCCATCCGCTTCGCCGATTGCGTCATCCTGCTGATCGACGCGCTGGCGCCATTCGAGAAACAGGACCTTGCCATCGCCGACCTCGTCGCCCGCGAAGGCCGCGCCATCGTCTTCGCCGTCAACAAGTGGGACCTGCTGCCCGACAAGGCCGGCGCCATCTCGCGCCTGTGCGACATGCGCGACCGCCTCCTGCCGCAGGTGGCGGGCGCCCCGCTTGTGGCGGTGTCGGCCAGGACCGGCGAAGGGCTGGACCGGCTGCGCGCCGCCATCACGCAGGCCGACGCCGCCTGGAACCGGCGCATTCCCACCGCCACCCTCAACCGCTTCCTCGAGGAGGCACTGCAGCGCCATGCCACGCCCGCGGTTTCCGGCCGCCGCGTGCGCATCCGCTACATGACCCAGGCCAAGGCCAGGCCGCCCAGCTTCGCGCTGTTCGGCAACCAGCTCGACGCCCTGCCCGACGCCTATCTGCGCTATCTCCAGAATGGGCTGCGCGAGAGCTTCGATCTCAAGGGCACGCCGCTGCGCTTTGCCATGCGCAATTCGAAGAATCCCTACGCACCCAGAAAATGAAACGGCGCGGCGCCCGGCGCCGCGCCGTTTCCTTGCTGTGCCTTGCCCTCAGAGCGGCAGCTTCGCGCTGGCCATGATGTGATGCTCGGTACCGTCATTGACGCCGAGACGGGCACCATAGCTGAGGGACCAGTTGAGCGGGCCGCTGCCGGCGATGCTGATCGAAGGCTCGACATGGCCCTGACCAAGGCCGGAAAGCGCCACGGTCTGGGTGCCCATCACATTGCCGGCATTGGCCAGGATGAAGGTCGCCGCTCCGGTCTTGTAGACGTCCTCGGTGTTGTAGGTGACCCGCAACAGGGCGGTGAAGGCTTCGAAATCGAGCGTGGCCTCGGCGCCGGCATAGCCATAGACGCCGCTGTCATGCAGATGGGGCATGATGACGTTGCCGCCGGCGGCGCCGGTCTCGGTATAGCCGTCCAGGTCCAGGTCCAGCCAGTGGAAGCCGACTACCGGCGTCAGGCGGAACAGGTCGGCGTCGATGTCGAAACCGAATTCGCCGCTGACGGAATAGCCGGTGCCGTCAGTCTTGCCGCTGGCGGTCATGCCATAGGCGCCCGGGCGGGTGATGTTGCCGAAATGCTGGCTGCTCCAGGTGCCGCCGAGGCTGGCATGCATGTTCCCCTGGTTCCAGAAGCCATAGGCCGAGAGCTGGAAGGCGCTGGGATCGACATGATAACCGCCGGTGGCGCTCGAATTGCCGCTGTAATAGCCCGCCGCCATGCCGAGGCTGACACTGCC
This sequence comes from uncultured Rhizobium sp., assembly GCA_964647455.1. GTDB lineage: Bacteria > Pseudomonadota > Alphaproteobacteria > Micropepsales > Micropepsaceae > Rhizomicrobium. The sequence goes on along the minus strand of CAZYGO010000194.1, from coordinate 7,880 downwards.
GCTGACCTGGGCATCCACGCCCACCGTGCCGCCACCCATGCTGAGGTCACTGGTCCGGCTGGATTCGCCGCGGCTGACATAGCTGCCGCCCGCCCACACCGCCAGCGGCAGGCCCGCCAGCTGCGCGGGCTGCATGCCGCCATGGCGAACGTCGCGCAGATGCTGGCCAAGGTCGCCCGACAGCGCCAGGTCGTGGGCCGCCATCTCGTTCATGCCAAGCGACACCGGGCCGCTGGTGATCATGGAATTGAGGAAGCCGGGATCGACATAGGTCGGCAGGGTCAGGCGATAGGTCAGAACCATCGCGTCGCTGTTGACGCTCTGGGCGCAGGCGCTGGAGCCGGCGAAGCTGCAGTTGCTGGCGAGGAAGTCGTTGTCGTTTCCGATCAGGAGGAAGTAATCCTGGGGCGCGCCTTCCTCCAGCGCCGGAACCAGCGACATGCCTTCCCACTTTTCGGTCAGGGTGGTGCTGTTGGCCTGGCCCACGGCATTGTTGAGATTGATGCCGAACTTGGCGAGCTGGGTGCTGTTGAGGAGGTTAACCAGCTGGGTCTGCTGCACCGGCGTGATGGAGCTGTTGAGCACACCCGCGGACGCGAGCGGCGCATAGCTGGTCTCTAAGGCGTTGCCGGCGTTATTGGTGGCGCCGGCAACGTCCACCAGAAGCACGCTCTTGTAGACGAAGGGATTGTTGGACTGGCCCAGGCCATTGCCATCGCGCGACAGCACCAGGAACTGGGTGTCGTTCAGGGCCAGCAGTTCCGACTGGGCCGCGGTGGCGTTGGCGGCGGCGCCGCTGCCGGTGGAGTTGTAGACCGGCAGCTGCAGCACATAGTCGGCCACCGGACTGGTCGGCGTCGGCGTGCTGGAGATGTCATAGATCATCAGGCGCGTGTTGGTACGGTTCGCGGCGCCGCCGGCGGTGTCCTGCATCGCGCCGCTCTGCAGCAGCGTCACCAGGTGCTTCTGGTCCGGCGTCACCGCCATGCCTTCGATGCCCTGGTTGACGCGGCGGCCGACCAGCGCGTCGGCCTGGGAGGTGAAGGACAGCGTCGACGGATCGGTGCTGGAGGCGTTGGTGCGCGGAACCAGCGCCGCCGGCGGCTGGACAACGCCCAGCATCTGGCCGGCGGCATTGAAGTAGTAGACCTCCGCGCCGTACTCGTCGCCGACATAGAAATTGCCGTTCTGCAGGAAGCGGATGCCTTCGGCATCAAGACTGATCTTCCCGGCCGCGGCGCCGAGCTTGGATCCGGGCAGGTTCATGCCATTCTCGGTGACATAGGCATTGGGACCGGGGGCTCCCGGATCGAGCCCGGTGGTGACGTTGCCGTTGAAATCCTTGAACAGGAAGCCGCCATTCTGGGTCAGGCTCAGCGCATTGGCGTTGGCCGAAACGGTGGCCGTGCCCGTGTAGGGCGTGAAGGCCATGGTGTAGGTATTCACCCGGCCCTGATAGTCGCTGAAGCTGACGCTGCCGGCGCCGTTGGGGCCGCGATCGGGCAGCCCGTACAGGACACCGCCATAGGTGCCGTCGGCATTGCGATGCCAGGTGCCGGGCTTGACGTCCAGGCTGGAAAAGGCGCCCAGCGTATCGCCATTGAAATCCTTCGTGCCGGCGGGAATGCGGGCCACGCCCTGCAGGCCCTGGTTGGTGAAGGTGACACCGTTCATCGTGGTGCTTGTGGCGCCCGCCGTGGCGATGATGTTGGGCGTCAGAATCTGGGTCGGCGCCGCCCAGGCCGCGCCGGCGGCCAGCGCCGCCAGGGCCGTGCTGGAAGCCAGGACGAGTTTCAGAAGCGAATGCGATGGCATGTGGATCCCCCGAAGGCCGCGTGATCGCGGCGTGAAGCGGGGCGAATTAAGAAGGGCTTTGTGACGCTCGCATGTGCGAAATGTTGCAATCCCGTTATGGCGGCAAATTGCCCCCAGGGCTATGACGGGCTATCTGTCCGTCATGACTCGCGAAGCAGCGACCGTGACACTTTATAGATTCAAGGCATGGCCGTGAGTTCGCACCATCAGTTGCGCCAGGCCGCCGCCGCCCATTTCGCCGCCGGGCGCCTGCCGGAAGCCGCCACTGCCTATGCCACGCTGCTGGCCACGGCGCCTCGGGACTTCGAGGCCCATCACCGCCTGGGCACCATCCGGGTGCAAATGGGCGACAGCCAGGAAGGCCACCGCCTGCTCACGGCGGCGGCCGACATCGACCCCACCAATCCCGAAACCTGGCTGCATCTGGGCATGGCGGCGCAAAATCTGGGCCGGCTGGATGAGGCCGAGACGCATTACCGCCGGGCGCTGGCGTGCCATTCCGGCTATGCCGCCGCGCTCTTCCGCCTGGGCGTGCTGCTGCGTCACCGCGGACGGCGCCAGGAGGCGCTGGAGGCCTTTGACCGCTGTGCCGCGCTGGCGCCCGAACAGGACGCGATCCTGCAACAGCGCGGCGAACTGAAGTACGAAATGCAGGATGCGAACGGCGCGATGGCGGACTTCAGCGCCCTGCTGGCGCGCGATCCCAATTTCGTGCGCGCCTTGATTTATGCCGGCGTCACCCTGGCATCGCTGGACCGTGTCGCGGAAGGCCTGGCGATGCTGGAGCGGGCATCGGCGCTGGCGCCGGACCGCGCCGAAACCCACTTCAACCGTGGTGTGCTGCTGGAGACGCTGGATCGCCCCGATGAAGCGATCGCCGCCTATGACGCCGCCATCCGCGCCACGCCCGGCCATGCCGATGCCTGGAACAATCGCGGCGGCGTGCTGCGCCGGCGCGGCCTGATGGCGGAAGCGCTGGAAAATTTCAACCGCGCCATCGCGCTGGTGCCAAGCCATACCGCCGCCTTGAACAATCGCGGAATCGTCTTCGGCCTGCTCAATCGCCACCGCGATGCGGCGGCGGATTATCGCCGCGTGCTCGCACTGGCGCCGGACAATGCCACCGCCCTGGGCGGACTGGCGACCGCGGCGCTGCCCTTGTGCGACTGGGCGACCCTGGCCGAGCTCAAGCCCCGGCTTGCCGCGCCGTCGTTCCTGGACCAGGCCGGCATTTCCCCTTTCGCCATGACGCTGCTGTTCGACGATCCCGCCCTGCTCCATGACTGCGCCGTTCCGTTCCTGCGCAAGCTGGTGCCGGCGCCGGCGGCGGCGCGGCCACCATTGCGGGCGGCGGGCGGGCGCATCCGCCTTGCCTACGTCTCCGCCGACTTCCAGACCCATGCCACCGCCCATCTCATTGCCGACCTGATCGAACGCCACGACCGCGCCCGCTTCGAGGTGATCGGCTTTTCCTATGGCGCCGACGACGGCGGCCCGTTCCGCGCGCGGCTGCGCCGTAGCTTCGACCGCTTTCTCGCGGTGGAGGACCGCAGCGATGCCGGGATCGCGGCCCTGGCGCGCGAACTCGAAATCGACATCGCCATCGATCTCAAAGGCTACACGCTCTGGGCGCGCCCCGGCATCTTCGCCCATGGCCCGGCGCCGGTGACGGTCAGCTGGCTGGGCTATCCCGGCAGCATGGCGACGAACTGGTACGACTATGTCCTGGCCGATCCGGTGGTGCTGCCGCATGAGCAGCAGCGCTTCTATGACGAGAAGATCGTGCACCTGCCCGACTGCTACCAGCCCAACGATCCGTCGCGCCCCCTGGCGGCTTCGTCACGGGCGGAGGCGGGCCTGCCCCAGCAAGGCTTCGTCTTCGCCTCCTTCAACATCCACCGCAAGATCGGCCGTCCCGTGTTCGAGGCCTGGATGCGACTGCTGGCCGCCGTGCCCGGCAGCCTGCTCTGGCTGCAGGACGACAGCGCCAATGACGTGCTGCGCGCCGAAGCCGCGGCCCGCGGTATCGATCCCGCCCGGCTCATCTTCGCGCCCAACCTGGAAGTGGGCGCCCATCTGGCGCGCTGCGCCGCCGCCGACCTGATGCTGGACACCATGCCCTATGGGGCGCACACCACCGCCAGCGATGCGCTGTGGGCCGGGGTGCCGCTGGTGACGGTGCTGGGTCCGTCCTTCGCCAACCGGGTGGCGGCCAGCCTGCTCACCGCCATCGGCCTGCCGGAAATGATCACGGCATCATTGGACGAGTATGAAGCGCTGGCCCTGGCCCTGGCGCGCGACCCGGCGCGGCTGGCGGCGCTGAAGGCGAAGCTGGCGGGGAACCGGACAGCCGCGCCCCTGTTCGACGCCACCCGTTTCTGCCGACACATCGAGCAGGCCTATGAGACGATGATGCAGATTGCGCGGGCCGGCGAGGCGCCGCGGCCCTTCGACGTTCCGGCGATCACGCCTGGAAGCTGAAAATCTCGCCGTTGGCGGTATTGGACGGCAGCAGCAGCTCGACCAGGCGCGGCGCCACATCCTGCGGCGTCTTCAGCGTCTGCGGGTCTTCGCCCGGCATCGCTTTCTTGCGCATGGCGGTGCGGGTGGCGCCGGGGTTGAACAGGTTGACGCGCAGCCTGGTGTTCTCGCTTTCCGCCGCATAGGTCAGGACCAGCGATTCCAGCGCCGCCTTGCTCATGGCATAGCCGCCCCAGAAGGGGGTGTGCTTGCGCGCCGCGCCGGAGGTGATGAACAGCGCCCGCCCCGCCTCGGACTGGCGCAGCAGCGGATCGAGGGACCGGATCAGCCGCCAGTTGGCGGTGACGTTGATCTCGATCAGCTGGTCGAAGACCTTGGGATCGAGATGGGTCACGGGCGTCAGCACGCCCAGCACCCCGGCATTGGCCAGGAGCGCGTCCAGCCGGCCCCAGCGCTCGAAGATCGAGGCCCCCAGCCGGTCTATGCCCGCCACGTCCTTGAGGCTGAGCGGCACCAGGGTGGCGCTGCCGCCGGCCTTGCGGATCTCGTCATCCACTTCTTCCAGCGCCCCTACGGTGCGGGCGACGCAGATAACATGGGCCCCGGCGGCGCCCAGGGCGATGGCGGCGGCGCGGCCGATGCCTTTCGAGGCCCCGGTCACTAGGGCGATCTTGTTCTCAAGGGCTTTCGTCATGGGTTGACGCTCATGGCCATGGGCGGCCCGCTCGCGCCCTTCGGGCCGGCGGGCCGTGAAAGGTTGTTATGCGACGTTGGACAGAAGGGAAAGCTGCCGCTTCGCCGTCCCGCCATTGAGGTCGGTCAGGGCGATCGGATATTCGCCGTTGAAGCAGGCGTCGCAGAATTGCGGCTTTTCGGCGTTGCGGCGGCCCTCGCCCATGGCGCGGTAGAGACCGTCCATGGAGATGAAGGCAAGGCTGTCGGCGCCAACGAATTTGCGCATCTCCTCCACATCCATCCGGTGGGCGAGCAGTTCGGCGGTGTTGGGCGTATCGACGCCATAGAAGCAGGAATGGGCATAGGGCGGCGAGGTGATGCGGAAATGCACCTCGCTGGCGCCGGCCTCGCGCATCATGTCCACGATCTTCTTGGAGGTGGTGCCGCGCACGATGGAATCGTCCACCAGCACAACCCGCTTGCCCCGGATCTTGGCGCGGTTGGGGCTGTGCTTCAGCCGCACGCCCAGATGGCGGATGTGATCGGACGGCTCGATGAAGGTGCGGCCGACATAATGGTTGCGGATGATGCCAAGCTCGAAGGGAATGCCGGCGGCATTGGCGTAGCCCAGCGCCGAGGGAACGCCGGAATCCAGCACCGGCACCACCATGTCGGCGGCGACGGGCGCTTCCTGCGCCAGCACCTGGCCGATGGCCTTGCGCGCCTCATAGACGCTGCGGCCTTCCACGACGGAATCGGGACGGGCGAAATAGATGTATTCGAAGACGCAGAAGCGGTGCTGCTGCGGCTTGAAGGGGAAATGGCTTTCCATGCCCGCCTCGGTGATCACCACCACCTCGCCCGGCTTGATGTCGCGGACATAGGTCGCGCCGATGATGTCGAGGGCGCAGGTCTCCGACGCCAGGATCGGCGCCCCGTCCAGCTCGCCCAGCACCAGCGGGCGCACGCCGAAGGGATCGCGCGCCCCGATCAGCATCTTCGACGTCAGCGCCACCAGCGAATAGGCGCCTTCCACCTGGGCCAGCGCGTCCACCAGCCGGTCCAGGATGCGCGTCTTGGGCGAGCGCGCCGCCAGGTGCACGATGGTCTCGGTATCGGAGGTGGACTGGAAGATCGACCCCTGCTCAACCAGATCGCTGCGCAGGGTCTCGGCATTGGTGAGGTTGCCGTTATGGGCGATGGCGAGGCCGCCGCCCGCCAGATCGGCATAGATCGGCTGGATGTTGCGGGCGTTGGAGCCGCCGGCGGTGGAATAGCGCACATGCCCGACCGCGACCCGGCCCTTCAGGTTGGCGGCGGCGGAGGAGTTGCGCCCGAACACGTCGCCCACCAGGCCGGGATGGCGTTCGGCGATGAACTGGCCATTGTCACAGGTGACGATGCCCGCCGCTTCCTGGCCGCGATGCTGCAGGGCATGCAGCCCCAGAACCGCCAGCGCCCCGGCATCGGCATGGTTATAAATGCCGAACACGCCGCACTCCTCGTGCAGCGTGTCCCCATTCCAACCCAAAATGCCAATGTCCGAAGCCGGGCCGGTCATCTGCTGGTTCCGCCGTCCTTTTTCAGCAGGGTGTCTAGCGCCCGGCGGTCAGCGGCGCCATAGCCCTTTTCCGCTTTTTTCGCAGGGCCGCCCTGCGCCGGTTCCCTTTCCGGTTCCCGCTGCCCGTAAGGCACCCGGTTGGCGTCTTCATTGTCCCGGATCAGCGCGCCGATGGCGTCGTCGGAGCGGGGCTTTTCCCGGCTTCCCAGGTCGAAATCGGCCTTGGCGCGATTGGGCACCAGCGACAGGATCACCTGCCCGGTGGACTGGATGATCGGCAGGGTCTGCGCCTGGCGGACGAAGCGGGCCTGCTCGGGAACCGGCACGAAATAGCTATAGGCAAGGTAAACCAGCGCCACTGCCGCCAGGCCGCGCACCACGCCAAAGGCAAGGCCAAGCGCCCGGTCGAGCGGGCCGATGGGCGAGTTCTTCACGCTTTCGGAAAAGCGGTGGCTCATGAAGGAACGCGGGATGAAGATGATCAGGACGACCACGGCATAGGCGATCAGGCTGGCCAGCCAGGCGGTGGAGACCACGCCGCGCATCATCGGCACCAGATAGGGGCCGAAATAGAGACAGCCGAAGGCGGCGGCCAGCCAATCGAAGATGGTCAGCGTTTCCGACAGGAAGCCCTTCCAGGCGGCATAGCCGGCGGAGGCGATCACCGTGAGAATCACCAGGACGTCGATGGCGGTGAGATTCATGATTCGAGTCTAGCACGGTCCGCGCGCAATTACTCCGCGGCGCGGAGCTTGCGGCGCGCCGCCGGGACCAGCGCCGCCAGCTCCGCCACGTTGGCGATCCCGGTGACGTTAACACCTGTGGCGCGCGTGCCGGCAGGGACGAAGGCGTTGGAAAAGCCCAGCTTGGCGGCCTCCTTCAGCCGCGCCTCGGCCTGGGGCACGGGGCGGATGTCGCCGGAGAGCGAGATTTCGCCGAAGAACACGGTATCGCGGGGGAGCGGCTCGCCCGCCAGCGAGGAGACCAGGGCGGCGGCGGCGGCAAGGTCGGCCGCCGGCTCGCCGATCTTCAGGCCGCCCGCGACATTGAGATAGTCGTCCGCGGCGCCAATGCCGATGCCGGCCCGCGCGTCCAGCACCGCGAGAATCATGGCCAGGCGCCCGGTGTCCCAGCCGACCACGGCGCGGCGCGGCGTGCCGTAGGACGATGGCGAAACCAGCGCCTGGATCTCGCACAGGAGCGGGCGGGTGCCTTCGAGCCCGGCGAAGACGGCCGTGCCCGGCGCGGCGCTGCTGCGATCGCCCAGGAAAAGCGCCGAGGGGTTGGCGACTTCGGCAAGGCCGCTGCCGGTCATCTCGAAGACGCCGATCTCGTCGGTGGCGCCGAA
>CAZYGO010000193.1:0-4040 GCA_964647455.1 uncultured Rhizobium sp. | reverse complement strand
AGATGAGCGCGTTCGTCGGCATCGACCCGGAAAGCGACGGCCTGAAACGCGCCGCACGGCTGGGCGTCGCCACCACCCACGAAGGCATCGAGGGGCTGACAAAGATGGCTGTTTGGCCGGAGATCGGCATCGTCTTCGACGCCACCAGCGCCGGCGCGCACAGGAAGAACAGCGAAATCTGCAACGCGGCCGGCAAGGTGGTGGTCGACCTCACCCCCGCCGCCATCGGGCCCTATGTCATCCCGCCGGTGAATGGCGACGAGCATCTAGACCAGATGAACGTCAACATGGTGACCTGCGGCGGCCAGGCCACCATTCCCATCGTCGCGGCGGTCTCGAAGGTGGCGCGCGTCCATTATGGCGAGATCGTCGCGTCCATCTCGTCGAAATCGGCGGGGCCGGGCACGCGCGCCAATATCGACGAATTCACGCAAACCACCGCGCGCGGCATCGAACTGGTGGGCGGAGCCGACAAGGGCAAGGCCATCATCATCCTCAATCCCGCCGAGCCGCCCATGATCATGCGCGACACGGTCTTCACCCTGTCATCCGGGGCGGACGAGGCGACGATCGAGAAATCCATCGAGGAAATGGTGAAGACCGTGCAATCCTATGTGCCGGGCTACCGCCTGAAGCAGAAAGTGCAGTTCGAGCGCTTCGGCTCCAACAACCCGGTGCAGATTCCGGGGCTGGGCAGCTTTGAAGGCATCAAGACCAGCGTCTTCCTGGAAGTGGAAGGCGCGGCGCACTATCTGCCGGCCTATGCCGGCAATCTCGACATCATGACCTCGGCCGGCCTGAAGACCGCAGAGAAAATCGCGCAGCGCAAACTGCCGAAACGGGCGGCATGACCATGCCCGGATTCAAGGTCGAGACCGACAAGCTCTACATCCAGGACGTCACCCTGCGTGACGGCATGCACGCCATCCGCCACCGCTATTCCGTCCAGCATGTCGTGGAAATCGCGAAAGCGCTGGACGAAGCCGGCGTGGACGCCATCGAGGTGGCCCATGGCGACGGCCTTTCCGGCTCGTCCTTCAATTACGGCTTCGGCGCCCATACCGATTGGGAATGGATCGCGGCGGTGGGCAAGACGGTGAAGAAGGCGCGCCTCACCACGCTTTTGCTGCCGGGCATCGGCACCGTGGAGGACCTTCACCGCGCCCATGACCTGGGCGTCACCAGCGTGCGCGTCGCCACCCACTGCACCGAGGCCGATATTTCCAGGCAGCATATCGGCTTCGCCCGGAAAATCGGCATGGACGTTTCCGGTTTCCTGATGATGAGCCACATGAGCGAGCCGGATGCGCTCGCGGCACAGGCAAAGCTGATGGAGGATTACGGCGCCCATTGCGTCTATGTCACCGATAGCGGCGGGGCAATCGACATGGATGGTTATCGCGCCAGGCTGGAGGCCTATGACAAAGTGCTGCGGCCCGAAACCGAGCGCGGCATCCATGCCCATCACAACCTGTCGCTCGGCGTCGCCAACTCCATCGTCGGCGCGCAATGCGGCGCGGTGCGTATCGACGCCAGCCTGGCCGGCATGGGCGCCGGCGCCGGCAATGCGCCGCTGGAAGTCTTCATCGCCGCCGCCAACCGCAAGGGCTGGAAGCACAATTGCGATCTCTTCAGGCTGATGGACGCCGCCGAAGACCTGGTGCGGCCGCTGCAGGACCGCCCGGTGCGGGTGGATCGCGAGACGCTGAGCCTGGGCTATGCCGGGGTTTATTCCTCTTTCCTGCGCCACGCCGAGAAGGCGAGCCACGACTATGGCGTGGATACCCGCGCCATCCTGGTGGAACTGGGCCGCCGCCGCATGGTGGGCGGGCAGGAAGACATGATCACCGATGTCGCCCTCGACATGCTGAAAAAGGCGTAAGACGCATGGCAACTCCCCGCAACCAGTCAGTGCTCAAGGCCTTCACCATGCTGAAGTCCTTCCGCCACCCCGACGAGTGGGTGACCAGCAGCGAGTTGTCGCGCCGCGCCGGCCTGCCGGAAGCTTCGGGCTACCGCCTGGTCCAGACCCTGGAAGAGATCGGCGCGGTGGTGCGGGGCGAACGCGGCCGCTACCGCCCCGGCCTCCTGCTGGTGTCGCTGTCGCAGAACGTCGCCATTGCCGAATGCCTGCGCGAGGCGGCGCGGGAAACCATGACGTCGCTGACGCGCGCGCTCAACGTCACTGCCCATCTCGGCATCCTGGAGGGGGGCATGGTCACCTATGTCGCCAAATTCGACACGCCGACCTCCGTCGTCACCCATACGCGCCCGGGCGCGCAGCTGGAGCCCTACAGTTCCGGCCTGGGCAAGGTGCTGCTGTCGGCCCTGCCGCAAAGCGCGATCGACAATTTCATTCTGGAAGGCGAGCTGGTGGCGCTGACGCCGCAAACCATCACCGACCGCGGAGTCCTGCTCGCGGAACTGGAAGGGGTGCGCCGCAAGGGCTTCGCGCTCGACGACCGCGAATCCAGCGCCGGCCTTTCCTGCGTGGCCGTGCCGATCCGCGACAATGAAGGCCGCGTCATCGCCGCCATGTCGGCTTCGGAGCGGGCCGAGGACATGACCCCGGCCCGGCAGAACGATCTGCGCCTGGCGCTGCTGGATGCCGCCGCCGCCCTTTCACGCAAAATGTATCCGGAAAGCGCCACCTTGCGCCGGAGCACGCCGCGGCAGGCGGCATTGCAGCGGAGCGCGTAGCCGTTTCCCCATGCTTCGACAGGCTCAGGATGAGGGCTTTTGAGCATCCTCACCATTAGCGTGTCGATGGGTGAGGTGGCTTTTTGAGCTTGTTGCTGTCCCAGCCTCGGATCGCGCCTGGGTGTGCCATCCTGCAGCGTTCGCCGGGGCGAAAGGTCCACCGGACCTTTCGCTTGTCCCGGCTCACCCACTATTGCGCAGACCCGCCGCGACGCCGTTGATCGACATGTGGATGCCCCGGTGCACATCCTCGCTGTCGTCGCCGGCGCGGCGCCGGCGCAGCAGGTCCACCTGCAGATGGTTGAGCGCATCCACGTAAGGCAGGCGGCGGCTTATCGATTCCGCCAGGCGCGGATTGCCGGCCAGCAGATGCGGCTGGCCGGTGATCGCCAGCAGCGCGTCGCGCGTGCGCTGCCATTCTGCCTCGATCCGCTGCACCAGCGATCCCGCCAGGACACGGTCTTCCGCCAACTCGCTGTAGCGGCGGGCAATGGCGAGGTTGGACTTGGCGAGCACCATCTCCAGATTGGCCAGCATGGTGCGCAGGAAAGCCGACCTGCGATATAGCGGCTTGAGGTTTTCCACGCCCGCCGATGTCGCGGCGGTTCCGAAGCCATACCAGCCCGGCAGCATCACGCGCGCCTGCGACCAGGAAAAGACCCAGGGAATGGCGCGCAGATCCTCGATGCGCGGGCTTTTGGTGCGCGAGGCCGGACGGCTGCCGATCTTGAGATCGGCAATCTCGGCCAGCGGCGTCGCCTGGCGGAAATAGGTCTCGAACCCCGCGGTCTCATAGACCAGACCCCGGTAGGCGGCGAAGGCCGCCGCGCTCATGGCCGACAGCAAGGCGCCAGCCTCGCCGTCCACCGCGTCATCCTGCGGCGACAGTTCCGCCAGCAGGGCCGCGGCGACCAGCGTCTCCAGGCTCGATTGGCCAAGCACCAGGTCGCCATATTTGGAAGCCACCACCTCGCCCTGTTCGGTGACGCGGATGCCATGGGCCGAGGCCTCCGCCGGCAGCGCCCGGATGGCATCGAAGCTGGAGCCGCCGCCGCGTCCCACCGCCCCGCCACGGCCATGGAAGAAACGCATGCGGATGCCCCGTTCGGCGCCCAGCCTGGTCAGGCCGGCGATGGCGGAATAGATTTCCCAGTTGGAGGTGACATAGCCGCCATCCTTGTTGCTGTCGGAATAGCCGATCATCACTTCCTGCAGATTGCCCTGCGCGCCGATCAGGCTTTTCACCAGCGGGGCGTCGAAATAGGCGCCCATCACCACCGGGGCGCGGCGCAGATCGTCGATGGTCTCGAACAGGGGCACCACGCGCAGCCGGGCCGAGG
>CAZYGO010000192.1:0-4770 GCA_964647455.1 uncultured Rhizobium sp. | reverse complement strand
CCCAGGGTGGAGCTGGGCGGATGAGGAATTTCTTCGCCCGCTTCCTTTCGCGGCCCCAGACCCTGATCGGTCTCTGTCTCCTTGCCGCCATCGCCCTGGTGGCCGTTTTCGCACCGCTGCTGTTCCCGCGCGGGCCTTTCGTCATTGTCGGCATGCCGCTGCTGCCGCCCGGCAGCGAGGGCCTGCCGGCGGGCAGCGATGTCCTGGGCCGCAACATGCTGGTGGGGCTGGCCTATGGCGCGCGGGTGTCGCTGCTGGTGGGCGTCTCCTCCACCTGCTGCGCCGTCGGTATCGGCGTACTGCTGGGCGCCATCGCCGGCTATTATGGCGGCCTGGTGGACGACCTGCTGATGCGATTCACCGAATTCTTCCAGATCGTTCCGGCTTTCGTGCTCCTCATGGTGCTGGTCGCCTTCCTCCAGCCCAGCATCCTGTCCGCCGTGATCGGCATCGCCCTGATCACCTGGCCGCAGGTGGCGCGGGTGGTGCGCGGCGAATTCCTGGCGCTGCGCAGCCGCGAATTCGTGGCCGCGGCGCGCACCCTGGGCCTTGGCGACCTGCAGATCATCTTCGGCGAGATCCTGCCCAATGCGCTCGCGCCCATCATCGTGGTCGCCACCATGATGGTGGGTAGCGCCATCCTCACCGAATCGGCGCTGAGCTTCCTGGGCCTGGGCGATCCCAACCTGACCAGCTGGGGCAGCATGATCGGCGGCTCACGCTCGGCCATGTGGGTAGCGTGGTGGACGATGGTGCTGCCGGGCCTTTGCATCCTGGTCACGGTGCTGGCGCTCAATTTCGTCGGCGATGGGCTGAACGATGCGCTCAATCCCAGGCGGCGTCGCTGATGCTTTCCATCCGTGACCTCACCCTGATGCTGCCGCCGGGCGCCGACCGCGCCCTGGCCGTGGACCGGGTCGACCTCGATGTCGGGGCAAACGAGATCGTCTGTATTGTCGGCGAATCCGGCTCCGGCAAGTCCATGACCGCCCATGCGGTGATGGGCCTGTTGCCGCGCGGCGTGACCGCCAGCGGTGGCCGCATCCTGTTCGAGGGCGCCGACCTGCTGCGCGAGCCGCCGGAAGTGATGCGCCGGCGGCGCGGCCGCGACATCGCCATGGTTTTCCAGGACCCGATGGCGGCGCTCAATCCGGTGATGCCGGTCGGCCGGCAGATCGCCGAGCAAATCCGCGCTCATGCCAACGTCGCCGAAGGCGCGGCGTTGCGGCAGGCCGTGGGCCTGCTGGACCAGATGGGCCTGAAGGACGCTGCGGCCCTGACCAGGGCCTTTCCACACCAATTGTCGGGCGGCCAGCGGCAGCGCGTCATGGTCGCCATGGCACTGTCGCTGTCACCCAGGTTGCTGATCGCCGACGAGCCGACCACGGCGCTGGATGTCACCACCCAGGCGCAGATCGTGGCCCTGATCAAGCGCCTGCAGGCCGAGCGGCGGATGAGCGTGCTGTTCATCACCCATGATTTCGGCCTGGTCTCCGACCTGGCCGACCGGGTGGTGGTGATGCGCCAGGGACAGGTTGTGGAATGCGGCGACCGCCGCCAGGTTCTGGAAACGCCGGCCCATCCCTATACCCGTGCGCTGCTTGCCGCCGTGCCCCGCGGCATCTGCCCGCCGCCGCCGGCCGCGACAGGCCGGCCGCTGATGGAGGTGCAGGGTCTCTCCAAGCTGTTCCGCCGCGGCGGCTTCTTCGCCTCCCGCGCAGTGGTGCGCGCGGTGGACGATGTGTCGCTGACCCTCCATCGGGGCGAGACGCTGGGCATTGTCGGGGAATCCGGTTCGGGCAAATCCACCCTGGCTCGCTGCCTGATCCGGCTGCTGGACCCCGATGGCGGGGTCATGACATTCGACGGCGCCGATATCGGCGCGATGAAGTCCGATGGAATGAAGTTGCTACGTCGGCGTGTCCAGATGGTGTTTCAGGATCCCTAGTCCTCGCTCAACCCGCGCCGCCGCATCGGCGACATTCTCACGGCCGGGCCGCGTGCCGGCGGGGAGGGCGCGGTAGAGGCGCGCACCCGCGCCGCCGGGATGCTCGAGCTTGTGGGGCTCTCCGCCGAGGCGATGGATCGCTTCCCCCACGAATTTTCCGGCGGCCAGCGCCAGCGCATCGGCATCGCCCGCGCGCTGATGATGCGGCCCGATATGCTGATCGCCGACGAACCGGTCTCGGCGCTGGACATGACGGTGCAGGCGCAGGTGCTACAGCTGCTGGAGGATGTACGCCGCCGGATGAATCTGGCGATGATCTTCATCACCCACGACATGCGGGTGGCAGCGGCCATCTGCCACCGCGTGATGGTGATGCGCCGCGGCCGGGTGGTGGAAAGCGGGCCGGCGCGCGCGCTGTTCGAGGCGCCCGCCGACGACTATACAAAGGCGCTGCTGGCGGCCATTCCCGGCCGGGGCGACTTCCCCCGCGGGCCCAGCCAGGACGCGCGGCAATGAGGAGAATGGCATGTTCTGGAAGCTAGCATCCGCCACCGAGCGCCCGGAGCAGCTGGCGCTTCAGCTCGACACGATCGAGATGGGCGATGGGCCGATGCTCGAGGCCTCCGTCCTCAACATCCTCAACAGCGGCCTCGGCTTTCGCAAGTCGGTCGAAGCCGGCGCCTGCCTCTTGGGTGACGGCCAGAAGATTCCGATGATGTCCTATGGCCTGATCGAGTATCTGATGGGCCTGGACCTTTCCGGCTTCGACCTGCTGGAGCTGGGCGGCGGCTTTTCCACCGAGTTCTGGAGCGCGCGGGTCAGGTCGGTGACGACGCTGGAGACCGACGCCAACTGGGCCCGCACCCTGGCGAACACCAAGCTGCCCAACACCGAAATCCACCCCACCGATGCCGAGCGCATCGCCGCCGACATGGTAGGCCTGGGGCGCGGCTTCGATGCCGTGATCGTGGATGCCGCCGCCAGCCGCTACCGCTGCGCCAAGGCCGCGCTCCAGATCCTGAAGCCCGGCGGCTTCATCCTGCTGGACAATGCCGACTGGTATCCCAACACCACCGCCCTGCTGCGCGGCGCCGACCTCATCCAGGTGGATTTCAGCGACTTCCGGCCGCTGCGCTGGTATCGCTGCGCCACCTCGCTGTTCCTGCACAAGGATTTCCGGGCACGTCCGAAGGATGGGCGCCTGCCGCGGCCGCTGATCGGCGGCAAGGATATCGGCCTCGTCAATGCCTGGGACAAGGTCACCGACTGAAGGCGCCGCCTCACTTCTTCCTTGCGTAGCGGGTGATGCCGCGCGGCGCCACATTGACGGCGCCCAGCATGGTGCCGTCGGGCGCCAGCACCACGCCTTCGCCCGCCTGGTCGTCGGGCACGAAAGCGTCGGGCAGCGCCCTTGAAATGCTGCCGATCCACACGCCCTTCCGCCAGCCGCCGGGATGCAGTGCCTCGGTGGAGTCGGCGTCGATCGCATAGAGCCGGTCGCCGGCGATGTAGAAGCCGGAGGGACGGCCGAACTGCTTCCATTCGGTGATGAATTTGCCGTCCTGGGTGAAGATCTGGATGCGGTTGTTGGCACGGTCGGCGACATAGAGCCGCCCGGCCCGGTCCAGCGCCAGCGCGTGCGGGTTGTTGAATTCGCCCGCGCCGCCGCCGGCCTTGCCCCATTGCTTGATGAACTTGCCGGTCCTGTCGAATTTCATCACCCGCATGTCCAGCCCTTCCGGAATGAAGGGATTGATCGGGGCATGCCCGTCGGTGACGAAGATGTCGCCATTGGGGGCGGTGATGACGTCGCTGGGCGACTGGAAATGGCTCGCGTCGTCGCCGCGCTGGCCGGCGGTGCCCAGCCGCAGCAGCACCTTGCCCTGGGGCGAGAGCTTGACCACCTGCAGCCCCTTGCTTTTGTCCGCGCTGATGGCGCCGTCGGTGACCCAGATATTGCCCTGGGCATCCACGTGCAGGCCGTGCGGGAAGACAAACAGGCCCGCGCCGATGCCGCGGATCGCCATGCCAGTCTTCGGGTCGAGGAGGACAATGGGGCTCTTGTCGGAGCCATCGCAGCTGTTGGCGCCGCAGCGGTCGATCGCCCAGATCTCGCCATGGGGGCCGCGCTCGAGTCCGGCCGACGAGCCCCAGGGCTTGCCGGCAGGCGGTGTCGCCCATTGATGGTCGCCGGGCTGGTAGGGGGAGGGGATATTCTGCGCCTGCGCGGCGGCGGTCAGCAGGAAAAGCGCGGCCAGTGTCCGTTTCATGGAATGCCCCCGGTGCCGGTTTCCGTCCGGCTTGCGGTGACGCTAGTCCCGCCCCGCGCCTGCGTCAAAAGTGGCGATTTGTCCGGCGGCCTATGCCCGCCCGCGCGCATTTTCCCGGCTCACGGGGCCTTGCGCCCGCTGGCGCTGCTCCTTGCAACTGATTACAGTCCCGCACCTTGGAACGCAGGGGAGGATATATAATGAAGAAGTTCACGGCCTTGATGCTGGGTACGGCCCTTTTGGGCACGGCTGCCTATGCCCAGGTCAACATGGGCAACCAGAAGCCGGCGGCCGACCTGGCCTTCAACATGACCAAGGTGGTGGATTTCGACACCCAGCCCTGGCGCATCGCCTTCCTGCCGGACGGCCGCATGGTCGTCACCGAAAAGGACGGCCATCTCTGGCTGATCACGCAAGCGGGCCAGAAGACCGCCGTGACCGGCGCGCCCACGGTGCTCTATGGCGGGCAGGGCGGATTCCTGGGCGTCTTTATCTCGCCCACCTATGCGCGCGACCAGAACATCTATCTCACCTATTCCGAGCCGCATGAGG
>CAZYGO010000191.1:0-6190 GCA_964647455.1 uncultured Rhizobium sp. | reverse complement strand
GGGAACGTGATCCGACGGTTTTTCGCTGTCGCCGCGCACATGCCGGTCAATTTCGCAGGCGATCAGGCGGTCGGACGCCTGGGGCGAGAGCAGGATATGATCAATCCGGATGCCATTGTCGCGTTCCCAGGAGCCGAAATAGTCCCAGAAGGTGTAATGCCCGCCTTCGGGATGCAGGGCGCGAAAGGCGTCGGTATAGCCGAGATTCTCGATCCGCCGCAGCGCCGCCTTCGCTTCCGGCTGGAAGAGGGCGTCCTTGGCCCAGGCCTTGGGCCTTTCGGCATCCCTGTCTTCCGGAATGACGTTGTAGTCGCCCATCAGCACCACCGGCTCTTCCGCCGCCAGCAGCGTCTTGGCCCGCCTGCGCAGGCGTTCCAGCCAGGCCAGCTTGTAGTCGAATTTCGGTCCCGGCTGGGGATTGCCGTTGGGGGCATAGATCGAGGCCACCCGCACCGTCCCCTTCGCTCCGCCGATCACCGCCTCGATATAGCGGGCATGGTCGTCGGCGTCGTCGCCATGCAGGCGCGGCGTGACGTCCTCCATCGGCCGCTTCGACAGGATGGCGACGCCGTTATAGGTCTTCTGTCCGTGTACGGCGCAATTATAGCCCAGCGCCTCGAAGGCCTCGCGCGGGAAGCCTTCGTCCACCGTCTTGATTTCCTGCAGCGCCACCACGTCGGGCGACGCCTGTTTCAGCCATGCCAGCGCCGGTTCCAGCCGCGCCTTGATCGAATTGACGTTCCAGGTGGCGATCTTCATCGCAAAGCGGTCCCAGGAAAAATGTGGAGCGCCGATACGCTGGCGCTATCGGCTCCGTCCGGAACCGCGACAAGAAAGGCAGGGCGGTTTCGCATTTTGGCGAAACTGCCCTGGTGTTTTACGGCCCTGCCACCGGTTGCCGCAAGCGCGTGCGGGTTCATTTCCTGGCGGCGGGTTCCGGCGCGCGAATTTCGGCGTGCAGGCCAAGGACCAGTGTCAGGCCGGCGGGCAGGGGCCAGGCGGCGTTCCAGTCCAGCTTGCCGCTATCCTGCCAGCCCGCGGGCAGCGTCATCGCCATCAGCACCAGGCCTGTGAGCCACGCCATGGTTCAGTTCCGCCGCAGCATCAGCCGGACAAAGCCGCCCAGGCCCGGACGCTGGCCGCTGCCCAGCAGGCTGGCGCGGAAGACGCGGCCCAGAAGGACCAGCTCCAGTGCCACGAACGCCGCCAGCAGCACGCCGGTGGCGGCGATCTCCCAGGCCGGCACGCCGCTGCCCAGCCGCGCCAGCATGGCGAAGGGCGTGTAGATGGGAATCCAGGACAGCACCGCCGGCAGCGGCGAACCGGGATTGGTCAGCGAAGTCTGCACCAGCAGCATCACCGGGATCAGCGTGCCCATGGTGACGGGCATCAGATAGGCCTGGGCGTCCTGCATCGAGTCGGACAGCGAGCCGATGGCGAGAAAGGCCATCGCCAGGATCAGATAGCCGCAGAAGAAATAGTAGAGCATCAGCGGGATCATCCAGGGCTGGTTCAGGGCCGCCAGCGAGGGCCTGAGATAATCGGCGAATGCGCCCTCGACGAAGAAGCCGGCCAGCAGGGCGCAGCCGATCCAGGTTGCCAGGATGGTCAGGCCGACCGCGCCCAGGCCGATGAGCTTGCCCAGCATCAGCTCGCGCGGCTCGACACAGGCCAGCACCGCTTCCAGCAGGCGGTTGGAGCGTTCCTCGATCACGCCCTGCAGCATCATGCTGCCGGTGATGAAGGCCGCCATCAGCAGTAGATAGACCAGCGCCAGCGGCACGACCGAACGCACCGTCACCTGGGCGCGGCCGCCGCCGGCCGGCGGCGCCGTCACCGCCAGCGGCGCGTCCAGCGCCTGGATGCGGGTGGCGGTGCCGGGCGCCACTCCGTTCGCTGCCAGCAGCGACAGGCGCAGCTGGCGGGTGCGTTCTTCCTGGATGGTGTCGATCAGCGCGTTGGCGTTGCGGCCACTCGTCCAGATCCGCGCCGGGCCGCCGGCCGGAATATAGGCCGCCACCGCCAGCGGGCGCTTGCCCTGGGGCGTGGCGATGTCGCCGGACAGGTAGGGCGTCATGGCACGGCCGAAAGCGGCGGCGCTGCCGGTGGGCACGCCGGCCGGCACCGGCACGCGGACATAGGCGGGGGCCGGCGGCTTGAAGGCGGGCGTGCCCGGCGGCAGATCCATCCGCGCCAGGGCGTCGCTGGCGCCGCCCCTGGCGATGAAGGCTTCCACCGAGGCGTCGTCGGCCCAGCCGTCGCCGGGCGGCTTGCGGTTCCAGCGCGCGGCATAGGCGGAAAGGTCACGCAGGACCTGGCGCTGATAGTTCAGTTCCAGGCGATGCTCGACCACCGGCGCGAAGCCGCCGCCGGCATCCACCAGGACATAGGCGGAGGTGGCGGGCGGGCGCAGGAAGCTGGTCACCAGGACGACCAGCCCGATCATCGCCGGCAGGGCGATCAGCGTCAGCTTGAAGCCGCGGGTGGCGACGATCTGGCGGAAATCGCGGCCGGCGACCAGAAGAATGCGGTTCATGGCGCGCCTCCCACCAGATGGACAAAGACATCGTGCAGGCTGGGCTTGTGCAGGTCGAAGCCGCGCAGGACAAAGCCATTGGCGGTGCAATGCTGCAGCAGGCCTGCCGCCTCGGCGCCCGGCGAA
Organism: uncultured Rhizobium sp.; assembly: GCA_964647455.1. Lineage (GTDB taxonomy): Bacteria > Pseudomonadota > Alphaproteobacteria > Micropepsales > Micropepsaceae > Rhizomicrobium. Next base: position 3,528 of record CAZYGO010000191.1, on the reverse strand, counting down.
AGCGTCACATCCCATTGCCGCCAGCCATCCGCGGATGAAGTGTGCAGAACGGCGCGCGCCACGCCGGGCAGGGCGGCGGGATCGGCTTGCGCCGTCAGCAGCAGGCGCGGCGGCAGCGAGGCCCGCGCTTCTTCCTGCGTGCCCTCGAAGACCTTGCGGCCCTTTGCCAGCAGCAGCAGCCGGCCCGCAAGCCGCTCGGCATGCTGCATCACATGGGTGGAGAAGATCACGGTGGCGCCGCCTTGCGCCGCTTCGCGCACCAACTCTTCCAGCACGCCCTGGTTCACCGGATCGAGGCCGGAGAAAGGCTCGTCCAGGATCAGCAGGCGCGGATTGTTCACCAGCGCGGTGGCAAGCTGCACCTTTTGCGACATGCCCTTGGAAAGCCTGTCGATCGTGCTTCTCGCCCATTGCGACAGACCCAGCCGCTCGATCAGTACGCCGGCGCGCGATGCGGCGTCGGTGGCGGAAAGACCCTTGAGGCGGCCGAAATAAACCACGGTATCCAGCACCGTCATCAGGCGGTAAAGGCCGCGCTCTTCCGGCAGGAAGCCGATCTGGGCGGCGTTCTCGCGGGCAGGGGGCCGCCCCAGCACTTCGATGCGGCCGGCATCGGGGCGCAATATGTCCAGCATCATGCGCACCGAGGTGGTCTTGCCGGCGCCGTTGCCGCCCAGGAAGCCGAAGACGCCGCCTTCGGGCACCGAGAAGCCGAGACGGTCCACGGCGGTGAAGTCGCCGAACCGCTTCACCACGCCATCAAGCAGCAATGCGTTCATGGCTCCCCCTTCCGCCCGTCACGCCAGCGGCGACGGTTCGCGTTTCAGCTTGATGCGATACCAGAGGCTCGCCACCAGGATCGCCACCCAGATGGCGGTTGTGGCGGGGCGGATCATCGTCACCGGCAACAGCGGCAGCACCAGCAGCAGGAACAGTCCCATGGCGACCAGCAGCTTACCGGCAAAACGCAGGTGGCGGTTCCATTGCCACGGGTCGAGCCGGAAGGGGCGGAAGCGCGCCGCCAGGAAAGGCATTTTCGGCAGCGCGTTGCCCAGCGCCATCATCATGATGCCGGCCAGGGCGAAGATCACGCGCGCCGTGGCCAGCCGGTCCATCGCCAGGGCCAGGCCGAGCGAACGGGCCAGGATGAAGGCCTGCATCAGGAGGAGGAGCAGGCTGTAGCACACCAGCATCCGGCCGGAATAGCGGCCCCAGGCGCGCATCGCCTCATCGGTGCCGGACGCCAGCCAGCGCCGCGCGCACATGAAGGTCATGGTGAAAAGCAGCATGCCGGGTGTCCAGAGCAGCCAGAACAGGCTGATAGTGCGCGGGTTCGCCGGCCCGTCGGCGGGAATATGGTGCCAGTCCGGCAGCAGGCTCAGCCGCCACAACGTCGCGGCGAACAGCGCGAAAGCGACGAAGCCGGAAATCCACAGTGCCTTGCGGTCGATCATCGTGCCTCGTCTTCAGGGTGCCAGCGACGGCTCGCGCTTCAGCCGGACGAAATGCCAGCCGACCGCGGCATAGAGGAGCAGCATGAGGACGAGGGCGCCCGGCCCCATGGCCCGCAGCGGCAGCAGCGCGGCGCCGCCCACCATGGCCAGTCCCAACAGGACGGTGAGCCGGCCGCCGAACCGCAGGGAACGCGCCGACTGCCAGGGATCGAGATTGAGCATGGCGAAGCGCTTGGTGACGCTGGGCAGCTTGGGGGCGCTGTTGCCGGCCATCATGGTCAGGAGGCCGCTTATCGCCACGATGCTGCGCGAAAGCGCCTGTCCGTCGATATCCTGCCAATATCCCCGCGAGCGGCCGATGAGAAAGCTCTGCATCAGGGCCACTATCGCGCCGCCCACCAGCAGCATCGGCCTGTCCCAGCGCTGTCGCGCCGCGACCGCTTCGCCGCCGCCGGGCACCAGCCATTTCTGGATGAACTGGACCGCGATCAACAGCAGCAGCGCCCACGGTTCGGCGAACAGCACGAACGCGTTCTTCATCACCAGGCCCTTGGGCGTCGGTATCGGCAGATGATTCCAGTCCGCCAGCAGGCTCACGCGCCATAGCGCGGCGGCCATGGTGGCAAGGAACAGGAAGGCCAGGATTGAAAGCGTCTTGCGGTCGATCATCGTGCGCTCCCGCTCGACAGGCGCGGTGCTTCGCGCCGCAACCGCAGGTGATGGACGATGGCTGCGGCGAAGGCGGCCAGCATCAGGCCCATGACGACGGGTTTCCAGTAAGCCAGCGGCAGCAGGATCGCGCTCATGGCGATTCCCAGCCCGACGCCGACGCCCAGCTTGCCCACCAGGCGCAACTGCCGCAGCTGCTGCCAGGCATCCAGCGCGAGAGGATTGAGGGACACCGCCGGCACCGGCGTCTTGGGCACGAAATTGCCGACCATCATGAACATGACGCCCATCACCAGCATCAGGGCGCGCCGGGCATCCATCAGCGACAGCGAGAAAAGACCCAGCGAACGCGCCAGCACGAGAAGCTGCAGCACCAGCGCGAAGACGCTCCAGGCCGCCAGCGTCCTGCCGCTCCAGCGGCGCAGGGATGGCCGCGACGTTCCCGGCGGCGAGGCCCAGCGGATGAAGGGCGCAAGCGCCATCTGCATCAGGATGAAGAACGGCATGGCGAACCATCCGAACAGCGCCAGCCCGCGCGGCGGCTGCGCCAGCAGGCTGAGCCGCCACAGCGTGGCCGCGGCCATGACGAGCAGGGCGGCGACGGCGAAGCGGAAGGCCTGGCGCTCGATCATCGTGCTTTCCCCGTGGCTCTCTTCAATGGCATGGGCTTGGGCAGTCCGACGCCGACGGTTTCGGCGAAGGCGAGCAGGGCTTCCTCCAGCACCGAGGCCTTCAGCATGTAGGTGATGACGGTGCCGTTCTTGGACGCCTCCACTAGGTCGGCCTCGCGCAGGATGGCGAAATGAGCCGAGAGCGTGGATTTCGCCACGGGGAAATGCTCCGCCAACTCGCCGGCATTCATCGGCTGCTTGCGCAGCAGCTGAAGGATTTGACGGCGGGTCGGATCGGACAGCGCCTTGAAGACCAGGTTCATATTTCGGTATTTGGCGAAATATGGAAAAAGAGTCAAGCCATGCTAGGATGGCGGCCACAGGAGGTTCCCATGGACGATCTGGCGCGAGGCTGGGCGATTGTGGCGGGGCAGGGTCATGGCGGCATGGCCGTGGCCGTTGTGCTCCTGGTCAGCTGCGCCGTCGCCGTGGCGGTCGGCATGTGGCTGGCGATGCGGGGCGTGCGCCGGCGCGACCGGGAGGAATCCGACCTTCGTCCGCTGCAGCGGACCTTGAAGCGCAGTTTCGACAAGAGCCTGCCGCGCAGCTTCGACGGGCAATCGCGCCGCTGACGGCGTCCTAGACCGAAAAGCTCGTGCCGCAGCCGCAGGACGAGGTGGCGTTGGGATTGTTGACCTTGAAGGCCTGGCCGATCAGGTCGTCGGTGAAGTCGATCTCCGCCCCGACCAGGAAATCCAGCGACACCGGATCGATCAGCACCGTGGCGCCGTCCT
>CAZYGO010000190.1:0-8379 GCA_964647455.1 uncultured Rhizobium sp. | reverse complement strand
ATAGAGCAGGCGCAGTTCGCCGCCCTGCCCGCCGGTGCTGCGGTTGGCGGCGATGGCGAAGTTGAAGGCGCCGGCGACGCGCCAGCTCGCCTCGAGCGAGAGCACATTGCCCGCGCCCAGGTGCAGCGCCCTGTCGAGGCGCAACCGCGCGCCCGCGCGCAGGGCATTGTCCACCGCCTGGAAGGGCGCGCCGTTCTGCACCACCCGCACGGTGGCGGTCTCGCCCGCCATGACCAGGGTGAGATCGTCGCGCAGGCCGTATTCGGCATAGGCCTGGAACAAGGCGCGGCGGAAGGTGATGGGCGTGGACACGCCAAAGCTGCGGTCGGCCTGGCTGGCGATGGCGCCCGAGATCACCTGCCACTTGCCCTTCTGCTGCGTCCAGGCCCCGGCATGGGCGGCGGCGGGCATGAACAGCAGCGCGGCGGTCAACGCCCAGAACTTCATGCCGGCGGCGTCACGCCATGGATGGTCTTCTCCCAGAAGAAGGGCCGGGTGACGAGCTGGCAAAGGGCGCGATAGCCGGCCAGGCTCACCATCGCCCAATAGGCGATGACGGTGAGGCCATAGGGCGCCAGGTCGCCACGCCCGCGCCGCCCCGGCGAGATGATGGCGAGATAGGTGAGCAGAAGATTGTTGGCCAGAAGGCTGGCGCCCGGAACATGGCCGAAGCCGGTTTCCGCCTGCCAGCCGAGCAGAACCGAGGCCAGGAACGCCGCCCAGAGCAGCGGATTGGCGAGCGCGAAGATGACGCCGCCGCCGAGGAAAAGCTGGAAGGCGAGAAAGCCGCCCGGCCCGGCGTGCCGCAGCAGCGCCAGGGGATGGCGCATATGCACCAGCCAGGTCTGCATGTAGCCCTTGAGCCAGCGCGAGCGCTGGCGCAGCCACGCGCCCAGGCTGACCGGCGCTTCCTCGAAGGTGGTGGAGGCGATCATCGAGACGCGGTAGCCCAGCTGGGTCAGGCGGATACCGATATCGGCGTCCTCGGTGACGTTGAAGGCGTCCCAGCCGCCGATGGCGCGCAGCACCGCCGTGCGGAAATGGTTGGAGGTGCCGCCCAGCGGCATCGGCAGGCCGATGCGGTCCAGCCCCGGCAGCAGCATCTCGAACCACAGCGCATAGTCGAGCGCGAACATGCGGGTCAGCCAATTGTGGTCGGCATTGTAGAAGTTCAGCCGCGCCTGGACGCAGGCAAGCTGGCGCGGCCCTGCGCGGAAGGCGGCGACGGCCTTGAGCAGCTGGTCGGGCTCGGGCCGGTCCTCGGCATCGTAGATCACCAGATATTCGCCGAGCGCGAATTGCATCGCGTAGGTCTCCGCCTTGGGCTTGGACCGCGGGCCATGGTCGTGAACCAGGACGATCTCGAAAGCGCAGTCGCGCAGCGCCGCGGCGGCGGCGATGGTCTGGGCGTCGTCCGCCTCCAGCACCAGCTTGATGTCGAGAAGATGGGCCGGATAGTCCGGTATGTTGGCGCAAGTGCCACAAGAAATATGAGAGTCAGTTCAATATCTTAGGAGACATGAATGACAATCGAACTCAGAGAATTGCTCAGCCGGGTTTGGGCGGCGACATCCCGCGCTCTAGATCGCGCAGATATTGCAGCATTTGGACAAACGCCAATGCCTCTTGCCGTGCCGCCGCCAGATCAGGCGGCTCCCGGGCACTAGAAAGCTCAATCACGCCCTCTCGGTCGGTTAAGGCTTCGGCACAAGCGTCTAGGACGCTTGGCCCAGGCAGCCTGCGCTCCAAAATGTTCAAGATTTGGGACAGGATTACCCATTGCGCGTCCATGGCGTACCCCCTGAGTCGTGGTGCGAATTATGGCTGAGATTAGAACCGTTACGACCCTGCGACGTAAGGCAGAGGAAATCCGCAAATCCATCGTGGGCTATGAGCAGCGCCTAAGTCAGGCGCGGGCAGACCTGAGCCACGTTAATGCCGCCATCGCCATATTCGAGGCGAGCGGCGATCCAGCGGACATGGCGGCTTATGTGGACATTCACCGGATATGGAAACGGGGCCAGCTAATGGACCTGTGCAGGGGCTTCCTAGAGGCTGAGGGGCCCCTTACCACAAAGGCCCTAGCCGAGCGGGCCATGAAGGCATCCGGCCTCGATGCTGGCGACAAGGTGCTGGCTAAGGCTGTAACGCTTCGGATCGTCCATGCCCTGCGCGCCCAGCATAAGCGCGGCAAGGTGGAAGACGCGGGCCGTGTTAAGGGCAATCGGATTTGGGCGCTTAAGCCCTAAAGCCCTAAAATAGGGCTAGCGCAGAGATTCTCGGCAATGTAAATTGCATGGGCGATGACTAAACTCGGCGGCCACCAAGACTAGCCATCGCCCAAGACCGCTACCCTTACAATGGGCCCGCGATTCATTCGCCGCTATTAGCGGCCAAATACTCTCTTCCACTCTTCGTGATCTTCCACACGAATCCCTCACGTTCAATCAATTGTTCTGTGGAATACAGCGACAACAACGGTGACGTGTTCGATTGTTCAACGCCTTTGAAACCCGCCTTATTTAGGTGACCGATAATTGCGCTAACGACCATTGGCCCATGTTCTTGTAGGGCCCGAAGAATAACGAGCTTCTTAGTTTTGAAGACCACTTTGACGCGCTTGAGCTTAGGCTTGGCCTTGATAACAGGCGCAGCTTTCGCACCGCGCCTGTGAAGTTCTATCCGCTTGTAATCCTCCAGCTTGGAAATTTCCGCTCTGTGGCGGGCAATTTCCGCATCGGCCCACGCAATTGGATCAACATCATTCATAGCCGACTCATAGCGCGTTAATTTAATGGGCGCAAGCCCGATTTAACGTTTAACGGCATTAAGCTGCTTTGATGTGCCGTTGATAGTATCCGGCGAAGTCCACCGAGGGGCCACGATGCAGCGCCAGTTCGGCCACGCGGCGCACCTGAGCGCCGTTATCAACGCGGCGCGCGTCTTCGCGCCAAGAGGCTTCCTGAGCATAGCGCAGCAGGTACGGGCCGGAGACATGATGGAAATGGCCCATTTCGCCACGGCGCAGGCGGGAGAAAAAGCTTTCCGCTTGGTTCGTGCAGGCTTCGCCGTCGCTATAGGCTTCCTTGTGGTTGATGCGCTTCATTTCAAACTTTGACGCCAGCGCGTCCCAACCAGCGGCTTCATCGGCATTAACAACCGTACCGGCGTTAATGCGGCTCTTGATCCAAGCGGCGGCGGCACTTTCGGACTTGAAAACGGCGGGGACGGAATTGCCGTTGCGCTCGCGCACGATGATAACCGACTGGCGCTTGCCGGACTGGTTTTGCCAAAGGCGGCGGTCACGGCGGTTTTCTTTGAAGTTCGCCGGGCGGACGTAACCACCCGCATACATGCCGTCCACTTCCGCCACCTTGCCAGCGCCGCCAACCTTACGGCCCTTGAACTCTTCGGCCATGGCTTCGCGGACCTTGTGCAGCAAAACCCAGCAAGCCTTGTGGGACATGCCCAGGTCGCGGCTGAGGGCCAAGGCGTTCTTGCCCTTCACTTCGTTCATGAATACCGCGATAGCCGCCAAATAGGCCCGCAGCGGGGCCTTGTGGGCGGCAAACAGGGTGCCGGAGGTGATGGTGAAGTCCTTGCGGCATTCCTTGGCCTTGCAGCGGAAGCGCAGGAGGCCCGAAGGACGGCGGGCGCTATAGGGGTCCAGAGAGCCACAGGACGGGCAAACAGGCTCGCCGTTAGTCTCAGTCCAGCGGATAGCCCGGAACTTGTCTTCGGCTTCCAGATCGCTCAGGCGGAAGACCTGAGCGAGGCTCAGGGTGCGGGCGGCTTTGGACTGGAGGAAGTGTTGGGCCATCAGGACGGTACCTGTCGTTTCTGATAGCTATCAGATATGACTGTTATTGACCTGTCAAGCGGAAACTGTCAGAAATGATAGGCATCGAATCTGACAGGAGGCCCTATGGGGGCAGTTATAGCGAAAACCGAGGAAGAATGGGCCGAAAGGGTCCGGGCCTATCTCAAGGCCGAATTGAAAAAGGCCGATGTTGGCTATGTCGAACTAGCCAAGCGCCTGAAAAAGCACGGGTTCAAGGACGAAACGGAAGCCAGCATTACCAACAAGCTGAAACGGGGGACGTTCTCAGCAATTTTCTTGCTTGCCGTACTGGCGGCGCTGGAAGCAGATGGGTTGCGGCTAGAAGACCTTTAGCTTGTCTTCCAAAATTTCCAAGCTGGTGACGGCTTTGGCTGTCCGGGATTCAAAATTTCATGGAGAATGTCTTTCGCCCTGTCTCCGCGCTCACCCAACAGCGACATTATGAACAAGCCTGCGAAAAGCGCAGTTACACTTACGTCAAGCAACCTCAGTTCAGATAACCCTATGGGCTTTTCCTGCCAATAAGCTTCGATCAAATCGTGGATCGTAGATGGCAATGACGCGATTATGCCGGTCAGAGTTGCCCACCCAGAGTCTGTTAAGCGGTTGCGGCGAGCGGTAGCTAACATGGCCAGCTTTTCTGCTGTGACCCATGCACCCCGAAGGTCTTGTTTAATGTCCTGAAGGTTGGGACCTGACCCGAGCGCAAACGTCCTTGCGCCCGTACCGCCACCCCCGGCAGAACTGGTCTTCGCCATTTTAGGATTTCTTCTCGGACTCTGGCTCCGACTTGGCTTCGTTCACAATCGTCTGTAGTACCGCTGATAACGACACCACATCGGCGACGGCGCACAGGAATGCGCCCCGAAACTGTGTCGCAGCGCCCGGAATCAGCGTTTCCCCAAATGAAATGCGCACCAGCCCATTGTTCGTGAGCGTTATTGAGAACTTGTTCGCGAAAACTGCTGGAAGATGGGATGCGCTTATTGCATCTGGGTCCGCTTCCGTAACCGCAGAAAAGAGTTCGGCCATAATTTGTCGTCCATGGTTGCGTCCACAACCATACCCGAGTTCCCGCCCTAGGCGGAGTCGGGGCATTTTTGGCGGAAATCCTGGCTTTGTGGCTCATGCGCCAACAGAGCGGGATAGTCGAGTGCCTTCAGCGCCGCCGCCAGGCCGGGCAGCACCGCCGCCTCGCGGTAGAGCGGCACCAGGATGGTGTAGCGCGGCAGGCCGTGGCGCGGCAGGCTGGGCGACGGCGCGGGCGCGGCGGCGCCGATCCAGGCCAGCAGGGCGCGAAACAGGCCGCTCGCCAGCAGAGCCGCCGAAAGCGCCAGCACCAGCGCCCGCAGCGTCGCCACCGGCCAGGCCAGCAACAACGCCAGCAGCGCCGTCGCCAGCAGCGCCAGCGCCACCCCTTGCGCCGGCGTCAGCACGCGGCGGGCGGAAAGCGCCGGCAGGCGGCGGCCGAGTCCCTCCACCGCTTCGTGCTTCAGCGCCTCGCCATGGCGCGACAGGATCGCCGCCCGCAAGGTTGCCGTGTCGGCAAGGCGCAGCGGCAGCGCCGGATATTCGGCGCCGAGCCATGCGCGGTTCTCCGCCGATGGATCGGCGATTAAAACGGCGTCATCCAGCCGCAAATGCAGCCGGGCCAGGCAGCGCGCGGCGTGCGCGGCCTCCTCGCCGTTGCTCTCCTTTCCCACCGGCATGGCAATGTTCTTCTGGCATCCGGAGATGACTCCGAACGGGTTGAACGCCTGATTTCACGGGATTTTACGAAGCAACGCCCACCACACGCCGGAACGCAGCGCAGGTTGTGGCCCCGACTATGCGGCAAGCCAAGCTGTCCCACAATGGGAAAACCCGCGGGGTCCGCCCGCGACCCGCCCAGACCCCGTGGGTAAGGACCCCTTAAGCGATATGACGGTACACATTCGCACGTAATCGTTTCATGCCGGCCCGGGAGGGGCCAACGGTGGCACAGCCGCGAATGAACCTGCAGAATGTCAGCGGGCTGCTGGTCGACCGGAACCACTACTACCGGTCGCTGATGGCGCAGATGCTGCGCGGCTTCGGCATGAAGCATATCGGCACCTGCGACTCCGGCGAGAACGCCAAGGAATTCTGCAAGCACAATCCCGTCGATATCTGCCTGATCGAGGCCGAGTTGCCCGACATGAGCGGCGCCGACCTGGTGCGCTGGCTGCGCCGCGAGCAGCGCGAGCCGCTGCGCTTCGTGCCGGTGATCGTGCTGTCGGGCTATACCCAGATCCGCATGCTGCAGGCCGCGCGCGACGCCGGCGCCAACCTGGTGCTGAAGAAGCCCGCCTCCGGCCAGGCCATGTTCGACCGCATCGCCTGGATCGGGCGTACCAAGCGCGCCTATATCGAAACCGCCAGCTATGTCGGCCCCGACCGGCGCTTCCGCGATATCCCGCCGCCCGACGGCAACCGCAAGCGCGAAACCGATGTCCCCGAGCAAGTCAGTGCCCCCCGCGCGCTGCAGGAAGGCGCCCCCGCATGACCTACAAGAAGGTCTATTTCCCCACCATCCCGCTGCAGGAGATGATCACCCGCCCCGGCGGGATCACCCGCGAGCAGGCGCTGGAAGCGGCGACCACCAATGTCCGCGCCATCAGCGGAGAAGGCGACACCAGCATCGAAGCCGCCATCCAGGCGCTGGAAGCCATCATCGGCGCCGCCCGGGCCGGGCTTTCGGCGCAGCAGCTGCGCGTCATCCTTTCCCAGGGCGACCAGATCGTCACCCTGGCGGGCACCTTCGGCTATGAGGCGCTCGACCGGGCCACCCGCGGCCTTTGCGACATCGCCGACGGCCTGCTGCAGGCGGGCATGGGCGATGTGGCGCCGGTGGCGGTGCATGTCCGCGCCATGCGCCTGTTCTCGCCGCTCTGCGCCGCGCCCGCGCCGGAGGAAAGCCGGCGCATCCTGGCGGAACTGGCCAAGGTGGCGGCGCACTACAATTTCGCGTCGCTCGAAAAGGCGGAATAGTCAGACCGGCTTCAGCGCCCGCGTCAGGAAGCGGGTGAGGTTCTCCACCAGCGCCTCGCGCCCGACATCGCCGCGCGCCCCGGCGCGGCTGACCTGGTGGATGGCACCGACAATGGCCTGGCCGATGATCCCTGGATCGTAGCTGTCGCAGGTGACGCCCGCCGCCGCCGTCTCGCGCAGCGCCTCGGCCCACTCCCCGCCCCAGCGCTGCAGCAGCGGCACCGCCTGCGCGCCATCGGCGCCGATGACGCTTTCATCGGTCAGCGCCGCGCGCAGCACGCCGGGATGGGATTGCGAATAATCGTGGATGGCGCCGATGGCGGCGGCAATGCGCTCCTCCAGCGAGGCACCCGGCACGCGGCGCAGGCGCAGAAAGACATCCAGCTCCTCCCGCGCCTCCTCGACAAAGGCGAGGAAGCAGGCGCGCTTGTCGGGAAAATGCAGATTGAAGGTGCCATGGCCCAGGCCCGCGGCGCGGGCGATATCCTGCGGACGGGTGGCGTGATAGCCGCGCTCGACGAACAGCTGGCGCGCCGCCCGCTTCAGCTTCTCCAGGCTGTCGGACTTGCGCTCGCTCGCCGGCGCGCCGCTCACAGGTTGCATCCCGTTCATGGCGACAACTCGCCCTGCCCGGCGACTATTGTCAACATTTCACTGCGCCATGAGTCCCGATATCGCGGGATTTCGTTCTAGGCGGTGCGGATGCGCTCCACCGCCGCGCGCCATCCCTGGTAGAGCGCGTCGCGGCGCGCCGCGTCCAGCCGTGGCTTGAAGCGCCGGTCCAGCTTCCAGCAGGCGGCAATGTCCGCTTTCGTACGAAAGAGGCCCGCCCCCATGCCCGCCAGCAGCGCCGCGCCCAGCGCCGTGGTCTCGGTGATTTTCGGCCGCGCCACGGTCAGGCCGGTGAGATCGGCCAGCCGCTGGCAGAAAAAATCGTTCGCCACCATGCCGCCATCCACTTTCAGTTCGCGCAGTCCGATCGCGCCCTTGCCCGTGCCCATGTCCCGGCGCATCGCGTCCATCAGGTCGCGGGTCTGGTAGCAGACCGCGTCGAGCGCCGCCGCCGCCACCTCGGCCTTCCCCATGTCGCGGGTCAGACCCAGGATGGCGCCTCGCGCCTGCGGATCCCAGTAGGGCGCGCCCAGTCCGGTGAAGGCGGGCACGAAATAAAGACCGTCATAGGGACGCGCGCCTTTCACCAGCGCCTCCACCGCCGGCGCGGTGGCGATGATCCCCATCGCGTCGCGCAGCCATTGCACCACGGCGCCGGCGATGAAGATGCTGCCTTCCACCGCATGTTGGTCCTGGGCCAGCGCGGTGGCGAGCAGCCGGTTGCGCGAATGCACGATGCGCCCGCCGGTATTGACCAGGGCGAAGCAGCCGGTGCCGTAGGTCGCCTTGACGTCGCCGGGCGCCAGGCACGCCTGGCCGAAACTGGCGGCCTGCTGGTCCCCGGCCACGCCCAGGATCGGAATGGAGGCGCCCGCCAGCCTTGCCACGCCATAATCGCCGACGCTGTCCTTCACCTC
>CAZYGO010000189.1:0-2632 GCA_964647455.1 uncultured Rhizobium sp. | reverse complement strand
TTCGAAGCCCGCGCGCTCGCGCGTGAGGCCGCCGGGCCCGAGCGCCGAGAGGCGGCGCTTGTGCGTGATCTCGCTCAGCGGATTGGTCTGATCCATGAATTGCGAGAGCTGCGAGGAGCCGAAGAACTCGCGCACCGCCGCCGCCGCCGGCTTGGCGTTGATCAGGTCGTGCGGCATCACGGTTTCGATATCGACCGAACTCATCCGCTCCTTGATCGCGCGCTCCATGCGCAGGAGCCCGACGCGATACTGATTTTCCATCAGCTCGCCGACAGAGCGCACGCGCCGATTGCCGAGATTGTCGATATCGTCGACTTCGCCGCGCCCATCCTTGAGATCGACCAGCATGCGCATCACGGCGACGATGTCGTCCTTGCGCAGGATGCGCACTTCGTCGGACACGTCGAGCCCGAGGCGCATGTTCATCTTCACGCGGCCCACCGCGGAGAGATCGTAGCGGTCGGAATCGGAGAACAGGCCGTTGAACAGCGCTTCCGCCGTCTCGATCGTCGGCGGCTCGCCCGGACGCATGACGCGATAGATGTCGAACAGCGCCTGCTCGCGCGTCTCGTTCTTATCGAGCGTGAGCGTGTTGCGGATATAAGGGCCGGTCGTCTGCGGATCGATGTCGAGCACCGGCAATTCGTCGATGCCCGCTTCGATCAGCGTCGCCACCGTCTCTTCGTTCAGCGGCGCGCCGGCTTCGACGAAGATTTCGCCCGTCTCGGCGTTGACGATGTCCTCGCCGGCGAAGCGTTCATAAAGGTCTTCGGACGGCACGAGGATGTCGTTGAGCCCGTCTTCGGCCATCTTGTTGGCCGCGCGCGCGGCGATTTTCTGGCCGGCCGGCGCGACGACCTTGCCGGTCTTGGCGTCGACGAGGTCGAAATTCGGCTTGGCCCCGCGCCAGCGTTCGGGCCGGAACTTGATCGCCCAGCCCTTCGGCGTGCGGCGGTATTCGATCTTGTCGTAGAACGTGCCGAGAATGTCCTCGCCGCTCATGCCGAGGGCGTAGAGCAGCGTCGTGGCCGGCAGCTTGCGCTTGCGGTCGATGCGCACGAACAGGATGTCCTTCGCGTCGAACTCGAAATCGAGCCACGAGCCGCGATAGGGAATGACGCGCGCGACGAACAGCAGCTTGCCCGAGGAATGGGTCTTGCCCTTGTCGTGATCGAAGAACACGCCGGGCGAGCGGTGCATCTGTGAGACGATGACGCGTTCGGTGCCGTTGACCACGAACGTGCCCTTGTCGGTCATCAGGGGCATGTCGCCGAGATAGACGTCCTGCTCCTTGATGTCCTTGATCGACTTGGCGCCGGTTTCCTCGTCGGTCTCGAACACGATCAGGCGCAGCTTCACCTTCAGCGGCGCGGCATAGGTCATGTCGCGCTGCTGGCATTCTTCGACGTCGAACTTCGGCTCCTCGAACTCGTAGGTCACGTATTCGAGCAGCGCGCGCTCGGAGAAATCCTTGATCGGGAAGACGGACTTGAAGACCGCCTCGATGCCTTCCAGCTTGCGCTGGCCGCTGGCAGGAACCTCTTTCTGTAAGAATTGGTCGTAAGAGCTTTTCTGAACTTCGATCAGGTTCGGCATGGCTCCCGCTTCGGAGATGCGGCCGAACGATTTGCGGATGCGTTTCTTGCCCGTGTACGACAGAGCCATGTGCTCTTCCTTGCGCCAGCCTGGCTTGGCCTCCCGCGCCCCGAGAGGTCTTGCGCCGGTTCGCCTGCGAGCGCCCCCGCTAGAGGGCTGATTTTCCGAGGCCGGCAGGCGGGCGGGTCTCGGGCGCGCGCGGCGGGTGGGTCCGCCGAAACAGGAACGGGCGGCCGCGCACGCGCGCGCGGCCGCCATCCGGGTGATGAAAGGATTTACTTCAAATCGACCTTCGCGCCGGCTTTTTCAAGCTGCGCCTTGAACTTTTCCGCGTCGGCCTTGTTCACGCCTTCCTTGACCGGCTTGGGCGCGCCCTCGACGAGGTCCTTGGCTTCCTTGAGGCCCAGGCCCGTGATGGCGCGGACTTCCTTGATCACTTCGATCTTTTTGTCTCCGGCGGCGGCGAGCACGACCGTGAATTCGGTCTGCTCTTCGGCCGGCGCGCCGCCGGCGGCGGGCGCAGCCGCGCCCACGGCGGCCACGGCCACCGGCGCGGCGGCCGAAACGCCCCACTTTTCTTCCAGCAGCTTCGCCAGATCGGCGGCTTCGAGGACGGTGAGGGAGGAGAGGTCTTCGACGATCTTTTCGAGTTTCGACATGATGTTCAGTTCCTGTTTGTCTCGGCCTTGCGGCCAATCGGATGGGATGAGCCTAGCGTCAGGCGGCGTCCTTTTGGGCGTAAGCGGCGATGACGCGGGCCAATTGCCCGCCCGGCGCTTGCAGCACGCCGGCGATCTTGGTCGCGGGCGCGTTGATGAGGCCGATGATCTTGCCGCGCAGCTCGTCGAGCGAGGGCAGCGTGGCCAGAGCCTGCACGCCCTTATCGTCGAGCACGTTTTCACCCAGGAGGGCGCCGACGAGAACGAAGTGCTCTTTTTCCTTGGCGAAGCCGACCGCAACCTTGGTCGCGGCGGTCGGGTCCGCCGAGTAGGCGATCGCGGTCGGGCCGGTGAAGAGATCGGATCCCTTCGCCCCC
>CAZYGO010000188.1:0-5473 GCA_964647455.1 uncultured Rhizobium sp. | reverse complement strand
GCCGACCTCCGGCGCGGCCTGCGCGATGCGGAGCCGGTGCAGATTCTGCTCTGCTCTCTGGCGGGTTATGCCATCGGTGTTATCATGGTCGCGCTGCGTGAAAGCGTGGCGCTGCTCCATGCGGTGCTGTTTGGGGTTGGTGCGCATGCCTATCTCAGCGCCGGCCAGGGCATTTCCCCGCTTCGCGTCCTGATCGTTCCGGCGCTGGGTGGCCTGGTGCTGGGCCTGATGACCCTCCTGATGCGCCGCCGCCGGATCGCCGAAATCGTGGATCCCATCGAGGCCAACGCACTGCATGGCGGCCGGATGCGCCTTGGGGATTCTGTCTGGCTCACGGCTGCGACGACGATCTCCAACGGCGCCGGCGCCTCGCTGGGAATGGAGGCGGGCTACAGCCAGCTCGGCGCCGGCCTTTATTCCTGGCTCGGTCAGCGATTCCGGCTGCGGCGGGCGGACCAGCGCGTCTTCGTCACGGCGGGCGCCGCCGCAGCCATCGCCGCGGCTTTCAATGCTCCCCTGGCAGGCGCCTTCTATGGCTATGAGCTGATCCTGGGCGGCTACAGTCCCTCGGCGCTGGCGCCGGTCGTGGCCGCCACGGTTTCGGCGACGCTGGCGGAGCGCAGCCTATCGCACATGCAGGCGCTTTTCGAAGTCCATGCCAGCCTGCCGCCGACCTGGGAGAATTACGCCCTGGCGGCGAGCCTCGGCATCATGGCGGCGGCGGTCGCCGTGCTGGCGATGCAGGCGGTGACGTGGTTCGAACAATTGATGCGCGCCATTCCGCTGCCCGCCTGGCTGCGTCCCATGATGGGCGGTCTGGCGCTGTCATCGATCGCATGGTTCTTCCCGCAGGTGTTGGGCAGCGGCCATGGCGCGGTTCAGTTTCACTTCGACACGCATTGGGCGCTGCTGCCGTTGGCGGCCCTCCTGCTGGCGAAGCTGGCCGCCTCCGCCGTGTCGCTTGGGTCGGGGTTTCGCGGCGGGTTGTTCAGCTCGTCGCTTTTCCTCGGCAGCCTGTATGGCGGAGTGTTTGCCGCGGTGGCGATCCATTTCATGCCAGCACTGGCGGGCCAGTACACCGCCTTCATGATGGCCGGCATGGCGGCCGTCGCGGCGGCCGTGATCGGGGCACCCTTCACGATGATCTTCCTGGTCCTGGAAGGAACGGGGGACTTCGCGGTGACGGTCGGCGTGGTGATCGCGGTCACGGTCGCCTCGACACTGGTACGAATCCTTTTCGGCTATTCCTTCGCGACCTGGCGCTTCCACCTGCGCGGGCTCGGCATCCGCGGCGCTCATGACGTGGGCTGGATATCGGACCTGACGGTCGAACGGTTGATGCGCAGCGATGCCAAGCTGGTCCAGGCCGGCCGCCGGCTGCGCGATCTGCGCGCGGCCTGGCCGCCGGGATCGGTCAAGCGCCTGTTTGTCGTGGACGGGGCCGGCGGCTATCTCGGCGCCATCGATGCCGAGTCGCTTTACGACAAGGAAATAGACGAAGTGGCGGATCTGGTGGTGGCCGGCGACCTGGCTGCCGGCGGGGGCGTTTTCCTGCTGCCGTCCGACAATATCCGGGTCGCCCTGCGGCGCTTCGACGAGAGTCAGCTCGAGGCCCTGCCGGTGATCGCCAGCCGCACCAATCCGGTTGTGCGGGGCTACCTGACCGAAGCCTATGCGCTCAGGCGCTACGCCCAGGAACTGGAGCGAATGCGCAACATGGAAACCGGGCAGGATGGCCTGTTTTCCATCGGACCGAAGCCGCAGCAAAGGGGCGGCCGCCGGCCCGGCAGATAGGACTTTACCGGCGCCAACCGGCCTCTTATATGGCTCATCATGCGCCCCGAAACCGAACGCACCATCGCCGAGATCGAGCAGGCCGTCGCCCTGCTGAGGAGGCATCTTTGACTGGGATGCTTCCAGCCGCCGTCTCGACGAACTGAACGCCCGCGCCGAAGACCCCACGCTCTGGAACGATCCGCAAGCGGCACAGAAGCTGATGCGCGAGCGCCAGAAGCTGGACGGCTCGATGAGCGCCGTGCGCACCCTGGAAAGTGAATTGGCCGATGCCCGCGGTCTGATCGAGATGGCCGAGGAAGAGGGCGATACCGCCATGGTGGCGGATGCCGAGGCCTCCATCGCCGCCATCGCCCGGCGCGCCGAGCAGCAGCGGCTTCAGTCCATGCTCTCGGGCGAAGCCGACGGCAACGACACCTATCTGGAAATCCATGCCGGCGCCGGCGGCACCGAAAGCCAGGACTGGGCCGCCATGTTGCTGCGCATGTACACGCGCTGGGCCGAGAGCCATGGCTACAAGCTGCAGCTGATCGAGGAATCGGAAGGCGAGGCGGCGGGCATCAAGTCCACCACGCTGCTGGTCAAGGGCGATAACGCCTATGGCTGGCTGAAGACCGAGGCCGGCGTGCACCGGCTGGTGCGCATTTCGCCCTTCGACTCCAACGCCCGGCGGCACACCTCATTCTCCAGCGTTACCGTCTATCCGGTGATCGACCAGTCGATCGAGATCGACATTCCCGAAAAGGACGTCCGCATCGACGTCTATCGCGCCAGCGGCGCCGGCGGCCAGCATGTCAACAAGACCGAAAGCGCGGTGCGCATCACCCATATTCCCACCGGCATCGCCGTCGCCAGCCAGTCGGAGCGCAGCCAGCACCAGAACCGCGCCATCTGCTGGGACATGCTGCGCTCGCGCCTCTACGAGATCGAGCTGGAGAAGAAGAAGGCCGAGACCGGCGCCTTTGTCGGCGAGAAGTCGGACATCGGCTGGGGCCACCAGATCCGGTCCTATGTGCTGCAGCCCTATCAGCTGGTGAAGGATCTGCGCACCGGCGTGGAAAGCCGCAGCCCCTCCGACGTGCTGGACGGCGACCTCGACGCCTTCATGGCCGCAGCCCTGGCGCAGGAAGTCGGAGGCAAACCGAAAGAGAAGATCGAGGACATTGAATAGCCCAGTGCCGCGCCCGCGCCAGGCCGGCCGCGCCATCCTGCGCGATGCCGCCGGGCGGGTGCTGCTGATCCGCTTCGTGCTGCCCAATATGACCTTCTGGGCGACGCCGGGCGGCGGCGTCGAGCCGGGCGAGACGCTGATCGAGGCTGCGCGCCGCGAACTGCAGGAAGAGCTGGGCATTGCCGTGCCGCTGGAAGGGCCGGTTCACACCGCCACCGGTATTTTCGAATTCGAGGGCGAACTGATCGAGAATACCGATTACTTCTTCCATGGCCGCTGGGACAGCACGCCGCGGCTGTCAGGCCTCACCGCCAATGAAAGCGCCGCGCTGCAGGAAGCGCGCTGGTGGACGCTGGAGGAACTGGAATCGACTGGCGAGCCATTCTTTCCGAAGGACCTTCCGGCCGTGCTGCGGCGGCTTGATTACCGGTAGTTTGCAGCCACTGTCCCGGCCGCTCGCTCAAGCTCGCGGCGTTCGTGGCTCCAATCGGTCCACTGGACCGATTTGCCGGCTTCGCCGTCGCCTCTCACCCCGCGACGGGCGCGAAGGCAGCGGGGCCTGTGGCCTGTACCCGCGCCACGCTCACCACCGTCTGCTGCGCCGGGCTGGCATCGCCGATCGGATTGTCCGAATGGCGGCAATTGCCCTCGAAGAAGGCGCCCGACTCCACGGCGAAGGCCTCATGCAGGATATCGCCTTCGACATGGCTGGTGGCGCAGAGCAGCACCTTGCGGGCGCGGATGCGGCCGATCACCCGGCCGCGCACGGTGACATCCTCGGCGATGATCTCGCCGTGGATTTCGGCCTTGTCGCCGATCACCAGGCTGACGCTGCGGACATCGCCCTCTACCTTGCCGTCAATCTGCATGTCACCGGCCGAAACCAGGGTACCGGTGACCGCCGTGTCGGCGGACAGGATCGAGGGCGCGGAGGCGGAACGCGCCGCCTTGCGCGGCGCTGTCGGGACCTGGATCGGCGCAGCCGGCGCCAGGGCGGTGTCTTCCTTGGGTCTGCTAGAGAACATGGCGGCCTGCTTCTATGAAACTGCTGGGGTTGCGGACGGCGTTGTCGTAGAGCACTTCGTAATGCACATGCGGGCCGGTGCTGCGGCCGGTGGAGCCGACCCGTCCGATGTCGCTGCCCTTGCCCACCCGCGCACCTTGCCGGACGGTGATCGCGGAAAGATGACCGTAGCGTGTCCGAATGCCCATGCCATGGTCGATTTCCACCATGTTGCCATAGCCGCCGCGATAGCCGGCGAAGGTGACAGTGCCGGCGGCGGTTGAGATCACCTTGGCGCCCCAGGGCCCGGCGAAGTCGATGCCGGGATGGAAGGCATAGCGGCCGGTGATCGGGTCGATGCGGGCGCCGAAGCCGCTGGAACGGTCGAACTGGGCGTCATTCACCGGCATGGAAAGTGGAACATGGCGCACCGCCGCGGTCAGGCTGTCCAGCTCCGACAGCACCGCCGAGGCGCTGAGGAAGGCCTTGGTGAAGGCGGGATCTGAAACCCCCGCGATGCGCACCTGGTCGAGCGGGATTTCGGGACCGCCCTCGCCGGCGTCGAGGCGGCGGGCAAACTGGTCGGGATTGATGCCGCTCGCCTTGATGATGGAGCGCAGATTGCCCACGCCCTGGGTCAGCGCCCCTTCGGTGCGGGCCATGAGTTGGGTTTCGGAATCGCCCAGCCGGGCGATGCGTTCGGTCTGCTCTGCCAGCGCCCTCAGGGCCGGATGCTGGGCATAGGCGGCGGCGAGGTCTCGGCCATGCGGCTTGGGAGTGCCCAGGCGGGCCTGGACGAACGTCTTGGCGGGCGTGAAGAGGGCGGCCGCCCGGTGGAAGAGGCGATCCCAGAAACCCGGTTGCGCCGGAGGCTGGCCGGTGCGCGGCTGCGGCGCTGGCGTGTCGGGCATCACTGTCAGGGCGGAACTGCCGGCATCATCGCCGGGCGCATCCGCCATGGCGTCGCCGGATGCGCCGCCATCGGCGCTGTCCTGCGGCGCACCCCCAAATACCAGCGGCGCCTGGCTGGCGCCGCGGACATGGCCGACGGCGGCTTCCGCCGCGGTCTCGCGCGCCAGGAATCCGGAGATCGCGTTCTGCTTGGCCTGCACGGCGTCTGCCGTGGCCTTGAAGCGGTCTTCCGCCGCCACCAGCGCGCCATTGAGTTCGTCATAGGATAGCTGCAGGTCCGCCATCCGGTTCTCATAGGCCGCCTGCATCTGCTGATAGCGATGATCGTTGGCGGCGATGATGCGATCCTTGAAGATCACATTGACGGTGGCGAAGGCGACCCAGCCCAGGAAGATCAGGGTCAGCCCGGCCAGCGTCGCCTGCAGCGACGGTCCGAACGTGAAGAACTGCACCCGCCCGTCACTGCGGATGTAAATCTGCCGCTCCGGAAAGGTTTCATGCAGCCATGTCCAGACCCGCTGCAGCAGCGTTTCCGTCATTTGCGAACCTTCCTCATGGGCGTTCTGTGCGCCCAACCCACCATCGGCGGGCAT
>CAZYGO010000187.1:0-9133 GCA_964647455.1 uncultured Rhizobium sp. | reverse complement strand
TTTCTCGGCATCGGCTGGTATCGGAAGCATTTCACGCTGCCGGCCGGCACCGAAGGGCAGAAGATTTTTCTCGAGTTTGAAGGCCTCCGCCAGGCGGCGCGTTTTTATCTCAACGGCCAGCCGCTGGGCCTGTTCGAGAACGGTATCACGGCGTGCGGGCTCGATCTCACGGCGCTGGTGAAGTTCGGCGGGCAGGACAACGTGCTCGCGGTGAAGGTGGACAACCGGCCGACTTACAAGGAGGAGGCCACCGGCACCGAATTCGAGTGGAAGAACAGCAACAGCAACCCGAACTTCGGCGGACTCACCCGCAACGTCTGGCTGCATGCGATGGGCACCGTCTATCAAACCCTCCCGCTCTACGAAAACCTGAAGACGACCGGCGTGTATGTCTTCGGAAAAAACTACGACATCAAGGGCCGCAATGCTGAGATCAACGTCGAATCGCAGGTGCGCAACGAGTCGACGGGCAACGCGGCACTCACGCTCGCCGCGGTGGTCGTGGGCGCGGACGGCGTCGTCCGTGCGCAGATCCAAGGAGGAACCGCGAACCTCGCCGCCGGCCAGACCGCGACGCTGACGGCCGCCGGTCCGCTCGTCGGGGCGCGTTTCTGGGACGTGAACGATCCCTATCTTTACGACGTGTATTCCGTGCTGTCGGTGAACGGCAAAGTGGCCGACGTGTGCAAGATTCACACCGGCTTCCGCAAGGCCGAGTTCAAGGGCGGCGCGGGCACCGGCGGCGTGTGGCTCAACGACAAGTTCGTCTGGCTCACCGGCTATGCGCAGCGCGCGGCCAACGACTGGCCTGGCCTGGGCTCCGCGTATCCCGATTGGATGCACGACTACAACGCCGCGCTGCTGCGCGAGAGCAACGGCAACTACGTTCGCTGGATGCACATCTCGCCCACGCGCGCGGACGTCACGGCCTGCGACAAGTTTGGCATCGCGAATGTCTGTCCGGCGGGCGACGGCGAACACGAGACCTTCGACCGCCAGTGGGATCAGCGCGTGGAAGTGATGCGCGACTCCATCATCTATTTCCGCAACAATCCCAGCATTCTCTTCTGGGAAGCGGGCAATGCCGCGATCAACGCGGCGCACATGCAGGAGATGGTGGCACTGAGGAAGGAACTGGATCCGAACGGCGGACGGGTCATGGGTTGCCGTTCGCTCCGCGATCCGGGTGCGATCGCCACTGCGGAATATTTTGGCATGATGCTCGGCCGGCCCGACGGAAACGAAATGCGCGACAAGGCCCCGTTGATTGAGACCGAGGATTTCCGTGACGAGGGTGCGCGCGCCATCTGGGACGATTTTTCCCCGCCGCATTTCGGCTTCAAAAAAGGCCCGATGGACAGCTACAACTGGAATTCCGAGACCTTCGCGCTCGCGGGCGTCCGCCGGTATTTCAACTTCGTCTCCAATCGCATCGACAATCCCGATCCGGCCCACTCGAAGTATGCGGCCTACGCTTCGATTTACTGGTCGGACTCCGATGCCGACGGCCGGCAGCAGAGCAGCCAGGTGCTGCGCGTGAGCGGCAAGGTGGACGGCGTGCGCCTGCCCAAGGAGATTTTCTACGCCTCGCGTGTAATGCAAAATTCCGTGCCGGACCTGCACCTCATCGGCCACTGGAACTACCCGGCCGACACGAAGAAAACCGTCAGCGTCGTCGCCACCCTGTGCGACGCCGTCGAACTGTTCGTCAACGGCCGCTCGCTCGGCGTGAACACCACGCCGCAAAACGGCTTTGTCTACGCTTTCCCGGAGGTCGTGTTCGCTCCCGGCGCGATCAAGGCCGTCGCCACCAAGGGCGGCAAAGTCGTCGCGCAACAGGAAATCCAGACCGCGGGCGAGGCGAAGGCGATCAAGCTCACGCTGCACACCGGACCGCAAGGCCTGCAGGCCGATGGCAGCGACGTGGCATTGATCGACTTCGAGGTCGTCGATGCGCAAGGCCGCCGCTGCCCGACCGACGAGGCGCGCGTGGATTTCGAGGTTGGCGGCCCGGTGATCTGGCGCGGCGGATTCAACGCCGCCAAGCTCAACACCACGAACAATCTCTACCTCGACACCGAGTGCGGCATCAACCGTATCGCCGTGCGCTCCACGATGACCGCCGGGAAAATCACCGTGACCGCCAAACGCGAAGGCCTCACTCCTGCCACCATGACGATCCAATCCATGCCCGTGGAGATTGCCGGCGGGCTCGAACGACCGAGCCCGCAGACTCTGTCAGCGCCGGCGCCGTGACGCGTTGGGCTTACAACAGCCGTTTGCATCGATTGATGCTTCCCTGTCGCGCCTTGCACAAAAGCAAGTGTTGCAAGGCACGATTCGGCAACACGCGACCCGCAAATTGTGATCCAGGGGTTACGGCAGAGTCGTTTTCACCGATCCGGATGCATGCGGAGCAGTTTGAAAAGTCATGCGCTGACTGCGACCCTGCCCGGTCGTTCGCAACCTTTCGCGGTCTTGAGCGACTACCTTTGGGCTGGTTCCGTTTCCCCTCAGCAACCACTGCAATCGGAATAACGATTGGTGTCCGCCGCGAAGCCAAATGAACAAAATCCTGATCCCACTGATGCCAGTGTTGTTTCTGCTGCCGGTTTCGCGCGCCGCGGCGCCGGTGCGAGCGGGCAACGTGGTGCTCAATGCCACTTCGTTTTTGGGCGAACTGCCCGATGGCGACACCGCGCAAAACGGTCCGCCGCGCACCGGCGGTGGCGGTCGCCGCGGTGGCGCTCCCGCCGCAACGCCCGCACGGCCAACACCGACGTTCACGTTTGAAAACTTCGCGATCAACCTGAGCGCGCCCACGTCGATTGGCGCGAAGGCCGACATCCCGCAGGCGGGCACGTGGCATCTCTACGTGCGCTCGCGCAGCGTCACGGATGGAAGCTCGTTCAAGGTCTCCGTCGGCGACAAAACCAGCGCCGGCACGTTCGGCGATGCACCCGGGGGCGCGTTTCAATCCGGCGGCAGCTTCGAGCTCCAACGCGGTCCGCTCAAAGTCACGCTCACCGACATTCATCCCGGCTGCGCCTTCGATGTGCTGCTGCTCTCGCAGAAAGCCGATCTCAAGGAATCCGATCTCGCTCCGCTGCAATATCCCGAGGACATCGTGCTCCTCAAAGAATACCCGCTGCCCGTCGCGATCGAGGGCGTGAAATTCGGCGATCTCAACGGCGATGGCAAAACCGACCTCGTCGTCCTCACGCCCAACTACTCGACCTACGCCTACGACAATAGCGGCAAGGAACTCTGGCATGTCGACGCGCCGTCCGGCGGGAGCGAGCTTCGTTCGCAGTTCGAGGCGCCGGGTGTCGTCTGGGATTTCGATCACGACGGCAAGGCCGAGGTCGTCGCGTGGGCCATGCTCGATGGCAAGGAAACGCTCGCGATGTATGACGGCGGGACCGGCGCGATCAAACACCAGGTTCCCTGGCCCACGCCGCCGATGCCGCACGTGTATAATAATTTCCGGCTCGCGATCGCGAATCTTCATCCCGGCTATCCCGACAGCCTGATCGTTTACACCGACTCCGGCGGCACGGTGTCGATCAACGCCTATGGTCCCTCGCTCGATCTGCTCTGGTCCTACAGTCACCCGCGCCTGAAGGATTATCACGGCCACTACATTTATCCCGTCGACATCAACGGCGACGGCATCGATGAGGTTTACGTTTCCCACGTGATGCTCGACGCCAAGGGCCAAGAGGTTTGGAACAACTACGCGGAGTTTCCCGACAATCACGACCATGTGGACTCGGCGCGCTTCGTCGATCTGAACGACGACGGAAAACTCGAGATCATTGCGGGTCAATCCGACGTCGGCACCGTGCTCTACGATGCGACGACGGGCAAACTCCTCTGGCAGCGTTTCGCGAATCACAACCAGAAGGTCGAAGGCGGACCCTATCGCGCCGACATTCCCGGCCAGGTGATTGTCGCGAGTTCGCGTTTCTACGTCGGCGGACTCGGCGCGCTCCTCCGCTGGTATGATCCGCAGGGCCGCCGCATCGACATCTGGCCGAAGAATCCCATCCCGGGAAATCCGAATTTCTCGAAGGGCGACTTTAAGGGCGACGGCAAGAACGCGCTCTTCTGGCAGCGCTTCCGCATCGAGGCCGACGGCACGGGCACAATCGCGTTTCCCGACGAGGTCTTCCATATGTTCGACTTCATGGGCACGGGCAACAACCAGCCCGTGACCGTCAATCGCAACGGCATGGTCCGCATCTACGGCTACAAAAACGCGAAGCCGAACCCGACCGCCGAGAAGAGTGATCCGCTCTATCGCGCGCACGCGATCGCGAACCACACGCACTACTGAGGAGACGAACCCCCATGACGAAAAATCTTTTCCCCTTCGCCAAGTCCGCCGCGTGCGCGCTCGCGTTTTCCGCCGCGGCCTTCGCCGGCCCGTTTTATCCCGCGGGCGCGACGACGCTGCACTTCGCCTTCGAAGGCAGTCCGAACGGCGACCGCCCCATCGTGCGGCCGCCGGCGACCTACTACGTCGAGGATGGTTTTGGTTTCGTCGATTCACCCAACTTGATCGGCACGGCGCTCGGCGTGACCGCGCCGAAATATTTCCGCTTCGACGTCAATCTCCCCGCCGGCACCTACGACATCAGCGTCACGCTCGGCGGCACGCGCGATGAATCAGTCACGAGCATCAAGGCCGAGAACCATCAGCCAATGGTGTCCGACGTCCACGTCGCTCGCGGAGAGAGGGCCGTGAAAACCTTCACCGTCACCGTCAAACGCGGCGCCGCCGGCGACAAGTCGCTCGAAGGCGACGGACGCCTCATGCTCGAATTCGAAGGCATCAATCCGTCGATGATGAAGCTCGACATCAAGCCAAGCGCGAAGCCGGCGACTGCGTAGGGCAGGAAGGTGAGTTGTGTCGCCGGAGAGCGGGCCCAAAGGATCTTGGTTGCCGTGATCTTTCCGCCCGCGGCAAGCCAGCCGCCAAAAAGGAGCCGCGCTTTCCGGCAGGCATACTGTCCTCGCTTGGCTGGTGGCAGACTGACCCCGGATTTCGCCTGTTTCTTAATCCAACGTTTCGGAAACCGCCCACGTTCATCGTGGCCCTGCGAATCGAAGAGGTCAGATCGCGGGCGGCGGGGGGGAGGAGTCAATGCGCGCGCGGATGCCGGCACCGCGCGAATTGATTTTGAAATCAGTGTCGCACCGTGGCCCCCTGACCGAACGACAAATGCAACACCGGCGATGCCCGAGGTGACGAGTGCGAAAGCCATTGAGCAAGAAAGGCGTTGGCCGGCGCGTTTTATGCCGCTAACTACAAGATATGGCAGTGCCCACCCAGAGTGACGTCGACAGTGTAGCCTCATTCGTCGAGGCGTGTGGCGAACTGGAGCGCGAACCATTCTTTGGCAAGGACGAGAAACTTGGGTCCCGCACCGGACCCGGTAACGCCACGACTTACACGATGGGGGACCGCTTCCATTTTCGCTCTGCGCTCATTTCTTTTCGACGAATCTGGATGGCAAAGGAGTCATCACATTGGGAAGGCGTCATCAAAATCCTGCGGCGAACCGATCTCCCGTCTGAGATCGTCAGTTTCGCAGACCATGAAGCGACCGAAATTGCTGCCATATGCGCACGAGAAAGCTGGCCGACAAAGTTGAATTCTAAGGTAGTGATCAACCTATGGCTCAACACCGTCTTCGCCCATGACGGGCTCACCGGCCAAACCAAACGAGCCGACTTTGAATCAGCCGTGGCGACGTATGGGCACGCACAATTCGAGTATGCGTTTCGTCTGTCCGTGAAGTTTCTCGGGGGACACTTCATGAATCTGTCACGTCTCGCCGCGCAGGCCGCGCTCGAGCACTACCGCGCCGCGAACCGGCGAAAGCCATCGTTCAAGATGGGGGCCGCATTCGGCAATCGCCGTCGCGAACGAACAGCAGACGGGCATGTAATTATTCGGCAGAGCTCGACAGAGTTCTTCACGGAAGAAACGATCGCGGAGCGGTTCGCCCGCGTTCTGGAAAGGCGAACGCACACTGACATCAAGTTTCTTCTAGACCATCTGGATAGCACTCCCACGGAGCGATTGCGGGCGACGTTGCGTGCGCAGAGTGTCGCGGAACTCCTCACGCTCCTCGACGGTGAGCTTCGCGTCGTAGAAATGGCGTCGGATGCTTTCGCCGAAACGCCCGGAATCTACGCCTCGGCTGGGCTGGCGGGAAAACGCGTGAATGTCTTCATCGACAACGTGGTTGAGACGCACGACACGGGAGTGAAGACGTTGAATAAAAAGTTGGCGGCGCTGCAAACGGACCTGCTGAACGATTGAACCATGTCGATAATAACGCAGGAACAAATTGATCGTGTTGCCGCATTCGTCGACGCCTGCGGTGAGGCAAAACGCGAACCGTTCTTCGGTCCAGATGAGGAAGCAAACTTTCAAGCGGCATCGAACTGGACTCGGATCACGCTCACGTTCGGCGACCGGCTGCACTTTCGCTCCGCCTTAATTCCCTTCCGACGCCTTTGGTCATCATCGGATCCCGCTCATTGGGAAGCGACCATGACGATCTTGAAGGATTCGGGATTGCCGCAAGCACTCGAACTCGCCGCACGCGATTGTGATGCCCAAGCACGATGGGAAATCGACCGCAAAGATCCACCAGGCTCAGTGCCGCTTACGCGGACGAAAGCGGTGGAGGTTTGGATGAACGCAATGGTGTTGCCCGATCCAGTTCGCTCAAAAGAGCTGCGCGCGGAGTTCGATGCCGCATGCACTACCTACGGCCACGCCGCAATGGAGTATGCGTTTCGTAGCGCGGTGAAGTGGCTAGGGTATCATTTCCTTCGTATTTGCGACCGAGCGGCTGAGCCGGCGCTCG
Organism: uncultured Rhizobium sp.; assembly: GCA_964647455.1. Taxonomy (GTDB): domain Bacteria; phylum Pseudomonadota; class Alphaproteobacteria; order Micropepsales; family Micropepsaceae; genus Rhizomicrobium. The sequence continues at coordinate 2,246 of CAZYGO010000187.1, read as the reverse complement.
CCTTCTATTGTGAACGAGGAATCGTGCCTTCATTTGCTGTCGGCTCCACAATGCGGATCAAACGCCGCGAAAAGCTAGCCACGGGCGCAATCCTCCTTCGTCGCGGAGTCTCTGATTTTGCGCCCGAAGAGAGCTTCGAGCAGAAATTCCAGCGGCTTCTGGAACAGATGGACAACCGCGCGCTCCAAGCTGTCTTCAAGTATCTCGACGCGAGTAGCACCGAGCTAGTGCTCGCTGTTGTGCGTAGTCGCTCCATTATCGATTTACTCACTTCGATTGGAGGTCGCCTCGAAATCTGCGTTTTCCCAGCCGATCGTGTTGGCGGTCCGGCACGCGACGATTTTCACGCCAGTTCGCACGGCGCCGAAGGTCGATTCAACATTTACGCAAATAATTTTGTGGTGACGGATGACCGCGGGCTCAGCTCGCTGGAGGGTAACCTAAAACGGTTTCGCGCGCAATTGCTCGGCTAGGTTAACGCCTATGCCAACGAGGGGTGACCCTCATCCATCATGCCCGAAACCCCCCGGCATTTTCTTGGACAACCCCGGTTTTTTTAAGGACGTTTGCGCGGCAAAAGCGCCCGCTCATGTGTAATCACTACCATCGCATGAAAGTCGCCGAGGTGGAGAAAGCCGAGCGCGAGCTTTCTCAGGCCGTGGACAAAATCCTTGCGACGATACCGCAGGAGACCTGGGGCTGGTCGAAAGCCCAAATGCCGGTCGTCTATCACGGTGAAGCGGGCCGCACGCTCACGACGATGCGCTGGGGCGTCTGGCCCTACTATGAGAAGGTTCTCAAGAGCCGGCCCGTCGTGAACGCGCGCGATGACGCACTCTTGGTGAAAAACATTTGGAAATACTCCATTGCCGAACGCCGATGCGTGGCCGCTGCTGATGGCTTCTGCGAATGGACGGGACCTGACGGCGCAAAGTGGGAAGTGCTGTTCACTCTTCCCGATCAGCGCCCGTTTTTCTTCGGCGGCATTTGGTCAAAAGACCCGGTGGGCGAAGATCGCGGCTTCGCGATTGTGACGACGAAGCCCAATCCGACCGTCGCCGAGATCGGCCACGACCGGACGCCCCTGATTCTCGACGCCGAAGGCGCAAAGCGATGGATCGGAAGCGACCCGATACCGAACGACGAATTGACCGCGTTCTGTCAGCCGTTCGCCGGGCAATTCATGCGGCGCGATATGCCGCCACCGGAGAAGAAAAAGAAGGTCACGAAGACCGATCTAAAGCAGAGCGAGGGCGAGCTGTCGTTTTAGTGGTATCGATACTTTTCGTCCCGCCCTGTCTGACTCATTCCAACACTTTCCACACCGCCTCGGGGATTTCGCACACCGTCTGGCCGGCGATTCGTTCGTCGAGCATTTGGAGATAGTTCGGGTCGGGATCGTCAAATCCCAATACGCGCGCTTTTTCACGGTGCAGCATTTCGGGCGACATGAGCTGAACGTTGAATAGCTGCATGTAGAACCAAACGTCGGTGCAGCCGAGTTCGGGGCAGTCGGCGATGACGGACTCTTCGTATGCCGTTTTCAGGCGCTCATACTCATCCGCGGTGAGGTGACGAATTTCTGGTTGAGTCTTATCGCGCAGTTGCTCGACCTTCGTTTGCAAGGGTGCGGAGTTCATGCGGCACACGAAACGCAGGCCGGAATGTAGGTCAAGAAGTAACGTGTTCAATTGAACACTAAGGCTTGCATCGTCACGGTGAACGTGCCCTTGGTTGGCACATGAGAGTCGTTTCGATCCACAAGCTGCGCCGTGGAATCAAGCGCCCGCTCCCCTTGATGCTCTGTGGCGTGCGCGCGGGATTTCCGTCGCCTGCCGACGATTTCATCGAAAAGCCCCTCGATTTGAACGCTCATCTCATCCGGCATCGCGCTGCGTCCTTCATGGTGAAGGCGCGCGGCGACTCGATGGAGAAGGCCGGCATCCGCGACGGCTCGATGCTCATCGTTGATCGCGCCCTTGAGGCCCGCGACGGCAGCATCGTCGTTGCCGTTGTCGAAGCGCAATTCACGGTAAAGCGTTTTCGCAAGAAAGGAGGGAAGTGCTGGCTTGAGGCGGCGAACGAGAAATACCCGCCCATCGCGGTGACGGATGAAGACACAATTTGGGGCGTTGTCGCGCACTCGATCCAGTCGTTTTGACGAGGGAGGCCCACCATGTTCGCGCTCGTTGACTGCAATTCATTCTATGCGTCGTGCGAGCAGGTCTTTCGCCCTGACTTGGCGG
>CAZYGO010000186.1:0-7135 GCA_964647455.1 uncultured Rhizobium sp. | reverse complement strand
CTCCCTGGCTTCTCCGAGCGTGATGATGTCAACCGGCGTGCCGGCAGATTCCAGATCGAGTATCAGGCGATACAGCTCGGCGTTGACGGAGTAGGCGAACGCATCCGGCGAAAGCTCGTCGGCGATGACGCTGATCAGGTGCGGCTGCTTGAGCATGGCGCCAATCACACCGTGCTCTGCTTCCAGGCTGTGAAGTTCGATCATGCCTGCTCCTCCAGTTGGCGGAACACGGCACGGGAGCAGATCACTTCGAGGCGCGGCACGACGTTGGCGCCGCGATACCAGACCTGGCTCAGGCGATTGGCACGTTCGAAGATGGTCTTCCACAGCGGACTGGCCTGGTGCTTGTCGCTCTCGTTCCAGCGCTCAACGATCAGGGCGCGGAGAACCTTGTCGCCGACAACCGAGACGGCCGGCAGGTTCGGGCAAGTCCGGTGGTACAGGTCGATGATCTTGTCGACAGGAACGCCAGCCTCGCTCACGGCCTTGGTGGCGCGCTTGGCCAGCCAGTTGACCAGGAAACGGCGCCAATCCTTCTTCGCCTTGCGGGGATTCGCGGCAGCCCAGACGGCAGCTCGGGAAACTTCGGTTTCCACGTCGACCGGGGCGTAGGCGCTGGACCATTTGGTGATCAGATCGGGTTCGACGTGGAACTCCTCGCCATCGAACGAAACCCCGTTGGATTTCTCGACCGGCGGGTGGTCAGCCCCCTGGGGGGCGGAAATCTGTTCCGAAGGAACAGTTTCAGGGGGTAGATCTTTTTTCTTTGTATAGAGAAGGGAGTGAGCAATTTTGGTCTCACTCGCCTTATCGCCGAGTGAGATCACATTGTCCGAGTGAGACGATTTGGTCTCACTGAGACTATTTTTCTTCTCTTCGTGGAATACCCACTCGTTGGCGGGCGATACGCCGATCTCACCGCGGCTACCACCGATACGGAACAGAATGCGGCGCTCGAGAAGATGGCTGATCGCTTTGGAAACCACGTCCCGGCGCATGTTGGTCAGTACGCCAATCTCGTCTGCAGTAAGGCGCTTCGCCTCGACCTGGTAACCGATCGTCTGCCGGCTGATTGCGAAAAGAACCCGGAACTCGCGGGCAGGCAAATCGACCTTGGCCAGCGACTCCATCAGGCTGTTGTCCATTCGGGTAAACCCCCTGGACTTGTCAATCTGGACTACGTTTGTCATGATTCATCCCGTCACAGCTTTATCGAATCAGCCGGGCCGCAATCCCGGCTTTTTTGTGTCTGCTAGTCGGGCTTTTCAGCCCCTTTCGAGTCCCTTAGGTTTCCCTCTTCAGGCCTCAGCTGAACGACCTTCGCTTTCGGTCGCCCAGCGGATGTCAGTCCGCCCATCGCAATCCCTTCGATCACGATCTCTTCCATGCAGCGCTCAATGCTCCAGCCGTGCTGCTTGGCCAGGGCATCGATACGCGCTTTCGTACATGCACAGGTCTCCTATGCGGCTTGGGTTTTGGTTAGGCGGCAGTTTTCTTCGCGGGGATAGCCCGCGTTTCACTGGCCTCCACCGATCCGTCTTCGTGCAGGGTGATCGAGATGTTTCGCTTGGCGCGCAGCATCTGAGAGATCGCGCTCTGCTGGATCCCGAGTGCCCTTGCCAGCTCAGCTTGGGTGCCGTGGCTGGCGAGGTATTCGCTGAGGGTTACGGTCTTCATCGTCGTCTCACTCGTCAGACATAACTACATATTAGCAGTGCTGTTTCTATCAAATCAATAGCACTGCTGTTTGCAGAAAAATCAGCCCTGCTACTAAATCCGCCTCATGGCTAAAGCTCACATCAGAACACCGCTCCCCCGGCCAGCACGATAGCCCCTGTCCATCCCAAAGGCCCAATTCCCCTTTTAGCCGGAACCCTGACTGAAGGACTGGCGCTCAGCATCGAGCCGCAGTGTTTGCACTTGATAGCTTCGGCCTTGATCGCCTCAGCGCAGAACGGGCACTTCTTCTCGTCGTTTTCCATGGCAATTCGCCTCCATCTTTAGCGGCGGATTCTAACCGCCAACGCCGCTCATGACACAGACCTGCATCGACTTGCGGGAGCTTTCGACTTCTTGCGAGAAAATATCAGCACTGCTGTTGACTCATTAATAACAGCAGTGCTAATTTATCTACACGCCAACGCAATCCACCGCCGCGGCAGGCCCTGAAGAGGGCAGACAAGCCGGACCACCGGAACGCAGCTAGCAGCGAATGCAGCCCAGGCCCCGCAAGGCGAAAGCATCAAGCGGAACCGACCTGGAGTAGGAAGCCACGAAGATGGCGGTTCTTTAACAGACGAGATACGCCGCGCAAGACGCTAGTAGCTGAGCGTGGCGGGAAGCATCACTGAGCAGCCTTCGATGAGGGCTGCTTGGGATGACAACCAGGAGAAACACCATGGCAAGCCCCAACAACCCGAAGTCGAGCGCACAGCTCATCCGCGAACACAGCGCAGCGCGTTACCTGAAGGTCAACAAGCTGGACATGTGCGGCAACGTCTGCGGTACCGAGTCCTGCGAGAACAACAAGGCCATGGCCCGTGAAGCACGCGAGCTGATGGTTCGGAAGTACTGCTGATGAGCGACCTCATTCTGAATCTCAGGGTTGGCCTCTACCACCTACAGATCAGCTACCGCTTGCGGGTGCGCATTTCTCGCAACGGAACCCACAAGGGTTACCCGGACGGGTTCATTTCCCTCTATGAGTTCAGTCCTCGAAAGCTCATGTGGAATTTCCACTGATCCAACGCCCCTCCCGCAGGGGCATTCACTTGGAGTCATGAGGGGAGCGGTCTGAATGCGCAGGCTGATGCGCGTCAGTGAGCGGATGGGGCGCCCGTCCTAGGCGCAGGCTCGCAATGTACGCCCCAAGTCGGAGATCAGCACCGGCCAGACCGCTCCCCCATGGCTCCGAACACAGGAGAAAGAGATGGAAGAGTTCAAAAACTGGATTGAAGACGTAAGCGTCGGGATGTGTGGAAACGGATATTTCGTCCGCATTGATGGCTGCGACATCTTCGACAGCATCAACCAATACGGCTGCAAGGGCCGCAGAAGCCTTTCTATCGCTGAGCGCCTTGGCAGCAAGGAAGAAGCAAAAGCCGTAGCGATCCAGTGGCTGGAGAAACAACTGGCCAATGTGAAAGCCACCGCCTGACCTCACCTAAGACAGGAGCACACCATGACCGAGGTCATCACCACTATTCTTGCGGCGGAACTACCGGAAATCGGTCAACCGCTGGCCGACGGCATCTTCGTCACCCGCTACTGGCTGAACGGCGTTGAGCGAGCCCTGATCGATCTGGGCGCTGAGCGTGAATTCACCGGCAAGTGGGGCGAGTACGGCGTCAACGTCGAAGGCGCCAAGAGCTTCCGCGACGGCGCTGCAAACACCATCGCAATGGTCGAGGCAGGTAGCCCCATCGCCAAGCTGGCAATGGAGATCGGCGAAGGCGTCTACATCCCTTCTGCCCTGGAGCTGAACCTCCTGTTCGCAGCGAAGGATGCTGGCGAGATTGGTGGCTTCCAGAATCGCTGGTACTGGTCGAGCTCGCAGTGCTCCTCCGACGACGCCTTCCTCACGCTCTTCGGCACGGGCAGCACGGTCTGGGGCAGCAAGGACAGCAGCTTCCGCGTCCGCCCCGTCCGCAGATTTATTCCGTAATTCAGTCATTCAATCCATGGGAGTGCCAGGATGGCGATTCATACAGAATTGGCGATCCGCCAGGCCAGCCATTCCCAAAAAGACCGCGCCGAACTCGCCCGAACCCTGCTCCGCAAGGAATTCTCGGTCGATGCGGCGCTGACTAAGAACTTCCCTCCCAGGAGGAAGCCATGAACGCCAAACTCAAACGCGCCCAGGCGGCGTATGACGCGATGCTTCCTGATGACTCACCTTCCTGGTCCGAAAGCAGCGAATGGGAAAACCTCCACTTCGTCTGCGTCGATGACCTGATCAACAAGGGACTCGTCAGGGTGGCCGGCAAGAAGGTGCTGGAGGCCGACGTGCTCGCCATCAAGCTCCAGAAAGCCGCCGAGGAAGCGATCCCCGGTGACTACGAGTGCAACCTCGGCCAGCTAATAGTCGCGCTCGAAGCGAACAACCTGAGCGAAGCCAAGCGGCTCATGCGCTGCTTCATCGGTAAGGACAGGGTGCGCGACATCGCTGGAGACCTGGTGAGCGCGAAGGAAGACGAGATCTACCGGCTGTACATGGCAGCGCAGGAGGCGGCGTGATGTTCACCATGACCTTTGACCAGAAAGGCACGTTCCAGGCCCTATACGCCGCGCAGAAGTGGCTTGAGCAGCATGGTTACAGCCATGGCCCAACCTGCCGCAGCTGCCCGATGCCGGTCATGAAGGGGAACTACCTGATCGCCAAGTGGCGAAACCTGTCCAGTGCCGAGATAGCAGAACTGGACGGCAAGGTTGATGGCGACTTCCGAGAAGGGCCGCTGACTTTGTATCTAAAGAAGGAGCCAGACTTATGACAATCACCATCGACCTGACCAAGGCCGCCCAAGTTCTGATCTTCGGCGGCCTTTTTCTTGGCAGCGTCCTGGCCTTCGCCTGGGCTTTTGTGGGGATGGTGACGCCATGATGAAGAAAGCCCTCCGCAACGGCCTGATCCTCGCCATCGTCGCCATGCTCCTGTTCTTCAAGGCCATCGAGTTCGCTGACTCCATCACGGGGCGGTACAGCATCGAGTCGCCTCAGTACCCAATCACGCACCCGAGCGCAGCGGGCCGGTAAACCGGATATCTGCGACTGGACCAGCCGGATAGTGCCAGGTGTGAAAAACCCCGGCAGCCAAGGCTCGGAGTGCCCTTTTCTACGCCCGGACGACTTGGCCGAGTGGCGCCGTAAGCGCCTTTCCCTTTCCCCTTCTACCTGGAGAACAGCATGAGCAAGCATCGTCCAGGCCCTTGGATTCTTTCCGAGTCCAGTGTCCTGCGCTACGGCGAAACCAAGGAAACCCAGATCTGCGAGATTTTCTGCAACCGCAACAACAAGGTGATCGCGGAGATTCCAGACTACTGCTTCCACCCTGAAGACGTTGATCAGGACAGGGCTGATGCTCGGTTGATAGCAGCAGCTCCTGAACTGCTGGAGGCGCTGAAAGCCTGCGTATCTCAGATCAGGGCGCTCTGCTCGCCGGACGACGTTCCGGAACAGGCCATCGCCGCCATTGCCAAGGCCGCCGGCCAATAACTCCCTCCCTCTACCCGCTGCGCGCCGCGCGGCAAGGACCTGTACGCATGAAACTCTTCAAGAAAGCTGAGAACACCCAGGCCTACCTGAAGGCCGGCATCATGGGTTTCGCCGGTGACGGCAAGACCTTCACCGCGACCGAGATCGCAATCGGCATGGTCGAGCACATGCGAGCCAAGGGCCTGCCGGGTGGCGACAAACCGGTGATGTTCCTCGACACCGAAACCGGCTCTGACTGGGTAAAACCGCGCTTCGACGCTGCCGGCATTCCGCTGTTCGTAGCCAAGACTCGCGCATTCGTGGACCTGCTGACCGCCATCGACGAGGCCGAGGCTGAGGGCGCCTTCTTGCTGATCGACTCCATCAGCCACTTCTGGACCGGCCTCTGCGATGAGTACGCCAAGCGCCGCGGTCGCAAGCGTGGCCTGGAATTCAGTGACTGGGCGTGGCTGAAACAGGAATGGCGCCGCTTCACCGACCGCTACGTGAACAGCAACTGCCACATCATCTTGTGCGGCCGTGCTGGCTACGAGTACGACTTCTTCGAAGGTGAAGACGGCAAGAAGAACCTCGAAAAGACCGGCGTGAAGATGAAGGCCGAGGGCGAGACCGGTTACGAGCCGTCCATCCTGATCCTGATGGAGAAGCAGATGGACATCACCACCAGCCCTCCGCAGGTCTGGCGCACCGCCACGGTTCTGAAGGACCGCAGCACCAAGATCGACGGCAAGCAGTTCGCCAACCCCTCCTTCAAGGACTTCCTGCCGCACATCGAGTACCTGAACCTCGGCGGCCAGCACATGGGCGTCGACACCACTCGGGACAACTCTGAACTGTTCGAAGAAGACGGCGAACCACGCTGGCAGAAAGAGAGGCGCATGAAGGAAATCGCCCTTGACGAAATCGTGGAACTGCTGAACAAGCACCACGGCGGCACCAGTAACGATGCCAAGAAGGCCAAGGGCGACATGCTGGAGTTCGCCTTCAACACCCGCAGCTGGGAGCGCATCAAGACATTCGACTTCGCAGCCGTCAGCACGGCCCGCAATGCCCTCTGGCAGCGCCTGGAAGGCGTGGAATACCAGTGGGTTGAGCCTGGCAATGCAGAAGCCTATCAGGAGCCGCCAGCGGCCCAGGACGACGCAGCATGAGCATGATCCCCATCGACTACCGCACCCGCCATCCGCTGGAAGATCGCCGGGAGCAACTGGCCGGCCAGGTTGAGCAGTACCTTGCCGGCGGTGGACATATCACCGAACTCCCCGGCTTCATCGAGCGCATCCCCTTCCCGTCACGGAAGGTTGTCACGGCTACTCCGAAACCACCACGCCGCCGGGAAGCGCCCAAGAAGCACCGCATCACCATCGAGGAAGAGGCGAGGCTGATCGAACTGATCAAGGTAGCCGCCGAACTCGGCCAGTCCCGAACCCAGGCCAGGGAAACCGCCGGCATCGGCAAGATGCTGTTCATGGCCCTGTGCTTCGAGAACAACATCGTCTTCCCGGATGTCGCAGAGCTGGCCAAGTCGAAGTCGGAAAGGATGGCCGAGGCGCGTCGGGCGCTGGTGCCAAAGATCGAAGCCTACGCCCATCTCGGGGTTGCGACCTGCGCCATCCGCTGCGGCGTCAGCGAGACCACGGTGCGTAAGATCGCCCGCGAGTTCGGTATCACGCTTGGGGTGTCGCAATGACCGCCAAGACCGCGGCCCAACGCCAAGCCGAAAAGAGGGAGCGGGACAGGATGAAGGAGGAGGAGCGTCTTGCCCGCCTCCTCTCCCGCCGCATCAGCCTGGACCTCTACAAGTCCACGGACATGGCGCTGATTCGCACCATGGCCCGACTTAGCATCGATGAGCCGCAGGACGTGATTCAACGCCTGATCCACGGCGCTGACCGACTCGACGACGAGTCACTGGCCGAACTGA
>CAZYGO010000185.1:0-2572 GCA_964647455.1 uncultured Rhizobium sp. | reverse complement strand
CGGGAGCGGCGAATTCATGCGGAAAGTCCCTCACCCAGGGCTCGTTCTCGTCCAGCGACCCCTTGAGGCCAATGACGAACACCGCCCGCCCGCCGGCGCGAGCGCTTTGCGCCACCGCCCGGGGCAGCTCGCCGCCGCCGGCGATGATGCCGAGCGTATTCACCGCCCGCCACCACTGCGCCGTGCCAGGCAAAGCTCCTGCTTCGCATCGGCCAGGATGAAATCCGTCATTTCGGCCACCTGCGGCACGCCCGGCCAGCGCTCGCGCGCCTCGCGGGCACGCGCGGCGATGCTGCCGCTGCGGCCATGGAAGACATGGCGGAAGGCGCCGCGCAGGGCGTTGATCGCGTCCCGGCTCACGCCGCTGCGCTTGAGGCCGATCAGGTTGAGCCCCGCCAGTTCGGCATGGTCGCCGAAGGCCATGGCATAGGGAATGATGTCACGATTGACGCCGGAAAGGCCGCCGACCATGGCGCCCCTGCCGACGCGGCAGAATTGCTGCACCGCCGCCAGGCCGCCGAAGATGACATTGTCGCCGATCACGGCATGGCCGCCCAGGCAGACCGAATTGGCAAAGGTGACACCATCGCCCACGATGCAGTCATGGCCGACATGGCTGCCAGCCATGAAATAACCGCGCGCGCCGACCCGGGTGACACCTTGATCGCGCTTGCTGCCGCAATTCATCGTCACCATCTCGCGCAGCACGCAATCGGCGCCGATTTCCAGCCGCCCCTCGGTGAAATCGTTGCCGCGGATCTGGCCCTCGCCGCCCAGCGCCGCCTGCGGATGGATCACGGTGCGCGCGCCAATGCTGGTGATGCCGGCGATGGAGACATGGCTGACCAGGCGCACGCCCTCCTCCATGCGAACGCGCGGGCCGACATGACAGAACGGACCGATCTCAACGCCGGCGCCCAGCACGGCGCCGTCCTCGACGATGGAGGTGGAGTGAATGGCCATCAGGCTTTTTCGGGTTCCATGATCATGGCGCTGTATTCCGCCTCGGCCGCCAGGTCGTCCTCGACATAGGCCTTGCCTTCGAACTTGAAGACCGGGCCGCGCCGGCGCAGCGCCTTGACCGGCATGCGCAGCATGTCGCCGGGGCGCACGGGCTTGCGGAAGCGGCAATTGTCTATGGTCATGAAAAAGACCTTGCTGCCCGCAACCTGATTCAGGCTGTGCACCACCAGGGCACCGGCGGTCTGGGCCAGCGCCTCCACGATCAGCACTCCCGGCATCACCGGAAATTCGGGGAAATGGCCCTGGAAAAACGGCTCGTTATGGCCCACCGCCTTCCAGCCGGTGGCGCTTTCGAACGGCACGATGTCCGTCATGCGCTCGACGAACAGGAAAGGCCAGCGATGCGGCAGCAGCCGCTTGATGGCATCGACATCCAGCGACGTCTCAACCATGGCCGTCCCTTTTCGACTTCTCCCTGTCCTGGCGCTTGAGCATGATCTTGAGGGTGTGCAGTTCCCGCACCCACTCCCTTACCGGTTTTGCCGGCATTCCGCCATAATCCATGCCGCCTTCATAAACGGTATTGGACGGAACCCCGGTCTTGGCGGCGAAGCGGGCGCGGTCGCCGATTCGGGTATGGTCGCCCACCCCCGCCTGCCCGGCCAGCACGACGAAATCGCCCAGCTCGCTCGAACCGGCGATGCCGACCTGGGCGATGACGAAGCAGTTGCGCCCGATGCGGACATTGTGGCCGATCATCACCAGGTTATCGATCTTGCTGCCTTCGCCGATCACCGTGTCGCCCAGGGCGCCGCGGTCGATGGTGGAGTTGGCGACGATCTCGTCCCGGTCCTGCACGATCACCCGCCCCAGCTGCGGCGTCTTGAGATGGCCGGTACCGGAAGAGGCGAAGCCGAAGCCCGGCTGGCCGATCTGGGCGCCGGGCAGGATCATCACCTCGTCACCGACATAGGCGTTGGTGATGGTGACATGGGCGCCGATGTCGCAATTCCTGCCGATGGTGACGCCGGGCCCGATGGCCGCGCCGGGGCCGATACGCGTGCCGGCGCCGATCTCGGCGTTCTCGCCGATCACCACGCCCGGCGCCAGCGCCACGCCCTCGCCGATCTTCGCCGAGGCCGCGACCGGCTCCTTCGGCCACAGCGCCTGGCCGCAGTCGGGGTAGAAGGCCGCCGCCGCCTGGGCCCAGCCATGGGCGACGGAGGCCACCTCCAACCGGACCATGCCGGCGGGCGCTGGCGTGGTATCGCCCGCCGGCACCAGGCAGAAGCCGGCGCGACTGCTCTGGAAGGCCTCGCGCTGCTCGCGGGCGCCGGAGAAAAAAGTCAGATGCTGCGGTCCCGCGCCTTCCAGCCCGGCCAGGTCCGCGACGGCGGCGGCGCCATCCTGCGGCGCGGGCGCGCCCAGCATCGCGGCGAGCGCGCCGGCGGTGAACGGCCCGTGATTGCGGAAGAAGCGCGGATCGGCCATGCGCTAGGGCTTGGCGGCGGCCGGCGCTGCGGGCGGCGCCGCGCCCAGCACCACCTTGTAGGTCGGCATCTTGGCGTCGAGGCGGGCGATGGCGTCGGGCGTGATGTCGAAGGCGTTG
>CAZYGO010000184.1:0-2624 GCA_964647455.1 uncultured Rhizobium sp. | reverse complement strand
CGGTCCCCTTCGTCGACGAGGAATTCCCGAAGGAGCTGCTCGCCGAGCTCGACAGCGTGCCGATGTTCTCCTCCGCCGATCTTCTGGAGTTCGCGAAGCGGACCGCCCGCGCGCATCACCCGAACGAGAAGCGCGTCGGCTACATCACGGCGCCCTCCGCGCCGCAGCGCTGCACCGAGGACTTCACCAAGGCGGTGCGGCGCATGGCGGACGACATGGACCTGCCGATGATGATGCATGTGCAGGAGACGCGCATGCAGGTCGTCACCGGCCAGCTCTGGCATGGCTCGACCATGATCGAGTACCTCGACCGCATCGGCTTCATGAAGCCGAAGACGGCCTTCATCCACGGCAACTGGCTGAAGCCGAGCGAGATCGAGATTCTCGCGCGCACCGGGGTCAGCGTTCAGCACAATCCGACCTCGAACCTCAAGGTCGGCTCGGGGCTCGCGCCGATCCGCGCGCTGCTCGAGGGCGGCGTCAACGTCAGCATGGGGACCGACGGCTGCGGCTCGATCGAAGGCACCGACATGCAGAACGCGCTCTATCTCGCGAGCCTCGTCCACAAGCTGCGTGGCGACTACACGGGCTGGGTCGGCGCGACCGACGCGTTCCGCTTCGCCACCACGGGCGGCGCCAAGGCGCTCGGCCGCGAGAAGGAGCTCGGCGTCATCGAAAAAGGCCGCATCGCGGACCTCACCGCCTACAGCCTGCACTCGCTGCCGTTCACGCCGCTGAACAATCCGGTGCATCAGCTTGTCTGCGCGGCCTGCCGGCACGAGGTCGACTTCGTGATGGTCGACGGCGAGGTCATCCTGCAGCGCGGCAAGCTCACGCGCGTCGACGAGGACCGGCTCCTCGACGAGATCGCCGAGGCGCATGCGCGGCTCGAGCCGCTGATCACCGAGTCGGAGAACGACGTGGGGCGCCTGCGCCCCGCCTACGAGCGCATCTACCGGCGCTGCCAGGCGATCGCGATCTCGCCGGAGACCTATCCGGCACGGTTCGACCGCTAGCGCCTTGTCTGCCGCTCGTCCCCGCGAAAGCAGGGGCCCAAGGGCCAAGCGGAGAAAAAAACGGATTCCCGCTTTCGCGGGAATGAGCGGAGGGTGGATTCAACTCGAGAGTCGCGGATTGAGCGCGTCCCGCAGCCAGTCGCCGAGCAGATTCACGGCGAGCGATAGCAGCACCAGCACGGCTCCCGGGATCACCGAAATCCACCAGTCGCCCGAGAACAGGAACTCGTTGCCGATGCGCACGAGCGAACCAAGCGAGGGCGTCGTGGGTGGGACACCTACCCCGAGGAACGAGAGCGTCGCCTCGGTCAGGATCGCGAGCGCGAGATTGATGGTGGCGATCACCAGCACGGGGCCGAGCACGTTCGGCCGGATGTGCTCGAACACGATGCGCCAGGGGCCGATGCCGATGACCTTCGCGGCGAGCACGTAGTCCTTGTCGCGCTCGACCAGCACCAGTGCGCGCACCGTGCGCGCGTACTGCGGCCAGAACGACGTCCCGATCGAGACGATGAGCACGGTCGTCGCCAGCGCGTCGTGCAGGCTGCGATCCATCAGCGTGCGGCTCACCCCGTCGATCAAGAGCGCGATCAGGATCGCCGGGAAGCTCGACTGGATATCGGCGATGCGCATGATCAGCGCGTCGAACAGGCCGCCGTGATAGCCGGCGACGAGCCCGAGCGCGACGCCGACGAGGGCCGCGAGCACGACGCTTAATCCGCCGACATAGAGGGAGGTCCGCAGCCCGAAGATCACCGCCGAGAGCATGTCGCGGCCCTGCGGATCGGTGCCGAGCAGGTAGTGCTGGCCCATCATGCCGAGCGAGCCCGGCGGCAGGCGCGCGTCGATCTCGTTGGCGTTCGCCGGGTCCATCACCTCGTACGGCGCGATCCACGGTGCGCCGACCGCGACCACCACCAGGACGAGCGTCACCAGCAGGGACAGGAGCGCGACCGGCGAATGGCGGAAGTCGTAGGCGAGATCGCTGTCCCACCAGCGCTGCGGCGCCGTGATCCGTTCCGTGCTCATGCGCGCACCCGCGCCGCGCTGAGGCCGGTGCGCACGCGCGGATCGATCGCCGCGTAGAGCAGGTCCACGCCGAGGTTCACGATCGCGAAGCCGAGCGCGATCATGACCAGATAGGCAGCAAGCAGCGGCACGTCGGCGAACTGGATCGACTGGATGACGAGCAGCCCGAGCCCCGGCCACTGGAACACAGTCTCGACGATGATCGAGAACGCGAACACATTGCCGAACTGCAGCCCGATGATGGTGATGACCGGAACGAGCGTGTTCTTCAGCGCATGATGGTAGTTCACGGCGCGATCGGTCAGCCCGCGGGCGCGCGCGAACTTGATGTAGTCGGTGCGCAGCACCTCGAGCATCTCGGCGCGCACGAGGCGCAGGATCAGCGTCATCTGGAACAGGCCGAGCGTGAGGCTCGGCAGGATCAGCGCCTTCAAGCCGCCGGGCGTCAGCAGCCCGGTCGTCCAGCGGCCGATCGCGACCGTCGTGCCGCGCCCGAACGAGGGCAGCCAGCCGAGCCAGACCGAGAAGATGGTGATGAGAAAAATGCCGGTGAGAAAGACGGGGATGGAGATGCCGAGC
>CAZYGO010000183.1:0-4392 GCA_964647455.1 uncultured Rhizobium sp. | reverse complement strand
AGGGGCCGGCGCTTCGACGAGGACACCTTCCTGGTGCGCCTGCTCGACAGCAATGAACACATGGTCTCGGTGGCGAAGGCCGACATCCGCAGCTACCAGGTGCGGATGGACACCGACATGCCGTCCTTCCGCGGCCGGCTGAGCGATGGCGAACTGGGCGACCTGGTGGCCTATCTGACGACGTTGAGGGGATGACGATGCGCCGGATCGCACTTTTTCTCGTGGCCGTGCTGGCGCTGCCCCTGGCCGCCGCCGCCCAGGTGACCTCGCAGCGCCTGGAGCGTGCCGCTTCCGAGCCGAAGAACTGGCTGATGTACAGCGGCACCTATGACAGCCAGCGCTACAGCCGCCTCAACCAGATCACCCGCGCCAATGTGAAGAACCTGGAACTGCAGTGGATAGTGCAGGACCAGGTGCCCGGCGTCTGGCAGTCCAACCCGCTGGTGGTGGACGGGGTGATGTACCTGACGCAGCGGCCCAACGACGTGATGGCGGTGGACGCCCGCACCGGCAAGCACTTCTGGATCTATCGCTGGACGCCCGATGCGGGCGCGCGCGTCTGCTGCGGCTCCAACAACCGGGGCCTGGCCATGCTGGGCGACACGCTGTTCATGGGCACGCTCGACGCCCACCTCATCGCCATCGACGCCAAGACCGGCAAGCCGGTGTGGAACACGGTCGTGGGCGATGTGAAGCAGGCCTATTCGATCACGATGGCGCCGCTGGTGGTCAAGGACAAGGTGCTGGTCGGCGTCGGCGGCGGCGAGTTCGGCATCCGCGGCTATATCGCCGCCTATGACGCCAAGACCGGCAAGGAAGTCTGGCGCTTCAACACCGTGCCCGGACCGGGCGAGCCGGGGTTTGAAACCTGGGAAGGCGAGGACTGGAAGACCGGCGGCGCCCCGGTCTGGACCATGGGCTCCTACGATCCCTCGCTGAACCAGGTCTATTTCGGCACCGGCAATCCGGGCCCGGACTGGAATCCCGCCCAACGTCCCGGCGACAATCTCTATTCCGACTGCGTCATCTCGCTCGATCCGGACACCGGCAAGCTGAACTGGCATTTCCAGTTCACGCCCAATGACGGCTACGATTTCGACGCCACCCAGATTCCGGTGCTGGCCGACATCAGCTGGAAGGGCAAGCCGCTCAAGGCCATGCTGTGGGCCAACCGCAACGGCTTCTTCTATGTGCTGGACCGCGCCACCGGCAAATATCTCAGCGGCACCGCCTTCGAGAAGGTGAACTGGGCGAGCGGCCTGGACGCGAATGGCCGGCCGATCCAGACGCCGCAGCCTGAAGGCACGCCGGTCTATCCGGGCAACCAGGGCGGCACCAACTGGTATCCGCCCGCCTTCTCGCCGCGCACGGGGCTGTTCTATTTCTCGGTCTGGGAGAATTACGCCTCGATCATGCGGCGCGAGGAAGTCGAATATGTCCCCGGCCGCAATTTCCTCGGCGGCGGGGCGGCGGGCGTGCCGCCGGTGCCGGGCGCGCCGACCGTGGGCCTGGCGCGGCGCAGCCCCATCGACACCTGGACCAGCGAAGTGGGCACCGGCGCCACCACCGCGCTCGATCCGATGACCGGCAAGCGGGTGTGGAGCTTCCCGCAATACGACGTCACCACCGCGGGCAACCTCGTCACCGCGTCCGACATCCTCTTCACCGGCGGCAATGAGGGCTATTTCTATGCCCTCGACGCCCGGAGCGGGAAGCTGCTGTGGAAAGCCAGCCTGGGCGGGCCGATCGTGATGGCGCCGATCACCTATGAGGTGGACGGAAAGCAGTATGTCTCGGTCATTGCCGGCAACGTGCTCGCCACCTTCGCCCTGCGGCGGTGACGGGTCCAAAGATTAACGGGCGCCGCGATAAGTTCCCGGAATCTTTAACGGAATTGTCCTTGACGCCCAGAATCGGCATGTGATTCGTTAGGTGAATGCGAATCAAGCGTTCGGTCGCGCGTTTTTTCACCCTGATGATCCTTCCCGCGGTCACCATTGCGGTTGTCGGCGACTTCGGCGGCTCTGCCATCTGGGGCGAACGCGGGGTGCTGGCGCTGGAAGACACAGAGACGAAACTCAGCGTGGCGCAGGACCAGCTGGCGCAGCTGAGCGAAGCCCGTTCCCGCCTGGAGCATCGCATCGGACTGATGGAGCAGGGCGACCCCGACCTGGTGGAAGAACTGGCCCGCACCCGCCTGATGGATGGCGCGCCGGGCCAGGTGGCCGTCCCGCGCGACGCGAAATAGCCGCCCTGCCGGTATCGTCGCAGGCGGCTTGAGCGGCCCGCAATTCCGCACCAGTTGGACCGTGCCGCCGCGCATGAAAACGCCACCCGGACTTCGGCCTAAGCAACTTCATTGCCTGACGAATTTTCGCTGCACTGCACACCGGCCATTTCACCGAACAGTGTTCGCGCAATAATCTAACTTGCGCTGGACAAGCCCGCGCGGCCTCTGCCACAAAGTCCGCCGCGCCAAACGTTTTCCGGCGCGGCCATGCGACCCATAACCAACATCAGGCGCGAATGAGCACCACCGCAAAATCCCCCGCGCGCAACTCCGACTCCCTCAAGAAACTCTATTCCGACATGCTCCTGATCCGCCGCTTCGAAGAACGCGCGGGCCAGCTTTACGGCATGGGCCTGATCGGTGGTTTCTGCCACCTCTATATCGGCCAGGAAGCCGTGGTGGTCGGAATGCAGGCCAATGTCGGGCCTTTCGATCAGTCCATCACCGCCTATCGCGACCATGGCCACATGCTGGCGGCGGGCATCGACCCGAACGCCGTCATGGCCGAGCTGACCGGCCGTTCCACCGGCCTGTCGCGCGGCAAGGGCGGCTCGATGCACATGTTCAGCGCCGAAAAGAAATTCTATGGCGGCCACGGCATCGTCGGCGCCCAGGTGCCGCTTGGAACCGGTTTGGCCTTCGCCAACAAATATCGCGGCAATGACGGCGTCTGCCTGACCTATTTCGGCGACGGCGCCGCCAACCAGGGCCAGGTCTATGAAGCCTTCAACATGGCCGAGCTGTGGAAGCTGCCGGTGGTCTACATCATCGAGAACAACCAATACGCCATGGGCACTTCGGTCGCCCGCTCCAGCGCGCTGACCGATTTCTCCAAGCGCGGCGTCTCCTTCAACATTCCCGGGCTCCAGGTGGACGGCATGGATGTGGAGGCGGTGCAGGCCGCCGGCGCCGAGGCCATGGCCCATTGCCGCGCCGGCAAGGGGCCGATCATCCTGGAAATGAAGACCTACCGCTATCGCGGCCACTCCATGTCCGACCCGGCCAAGTACCGCACCAAGGAGGAGCTGGCCGAGGTGCGCGAGAAGCGCGATCCGATCGAGAATTTCGGCCGCAAGCTGCTGGATGGCGGCGTCATGACCGAACAGGACATGAAGGCCATCGACAGCGAGATCAAGGCGCGGGTCGTCGCTTCCGCCGACTTCGCCACCAATAGCCCCGAACCGGGCATCGCCGAACTCTATACGGACGTGTACGCCTGATGAGCACCGAGATTCTCATGCCCGCGCTTTCGCCCACCATGGAGGAGGGCAAGCTTGCCAAATGGCTGGTGAAGGAAGGCGACATCGTCAAGTCCGGCACCATCCTGGCCGAGATCGAGACCGACAAGGCGACGATGGAATTCGAGGCGGTGGATGAAGGCACCATCGGCCAGATTCTCGTCCCCGAAGGCACCGAGGGCGTGAAGGTCAATTCGCCCATCGCCACCTTGCTGGCGGATGGCGAAAAGCCCGGCGATGCGCCGAAAAAGGCCGCGCCCGCCGCCGAACTGCCCAAGGGCGAGGACCACAAGGCCGTCGCCGACAAGGGGGCGCAGGAAACGGGGCCTAGGATCGTGGTCGGCAACGATCCCTCGATCCCCGAAGGCACCGAAATGGTGACCACCACCGTGCGCGACGCGCTGCGCGACGCCATGGCCGAGGAGATGCGCCGCGACGAGACCGTCTTCCTGATGGGCGAGGAAGTCGCCGAGTATCAGGGCGCCTACAAGGTCAGCCAGGGCCTGCTGCAGGAATTCGGCGCCCGACGCGTCATCGACACCCCGATCACCGAGCATGGCTTCACTGGCCTGGCGGTCGGCGCGGCCTTTGATGGCCTCAAGCCCATTGTCGAGTTCATGACCTGGAACTTCGCCATGCAGGCGATGGACCAGCTGATCAACTCCGCGGCCAAGACCCGTTACATGTCGGGCGGCCAGATGGGCAATTCCATCGTCTTCCGCGGCCCCAACGGCGCCGCCGCCCGCGTCGCCGCGCAGCACAGCCAGGACTATTCGTCGTGGTACAGCCACGTGCCCGGCCTCTACGTCGTCGCCCCGTTCTCGGCTGCCGACGCCAAGGGCCTGTTGAAGGCCGCGATCCGCA
>CAZYGO010000182.1:0-3362 GCA_964647455.1 uncultured Rhizobium sp. | reverse complement strand
CCATCAACGCCGTCTGCGGCAGATAGCAGGCCCGGATGGTTGGTTCCGCGCCCTGCAGCGCACGCGTTTCCTCTTCGTCCTGCGCGAAGACATACCCGTTGAGAAGGCATTGCTGCGCTAGGGCCGCGGTGAGCGCCGCATCGCCGCCCTCCATCAACAATCTGCGCCTTGCCGCCGTCAGCAGGTCTTCCAGCGCGCCATCCGTAACCGGCGCCGCCGCCAGCGCCGCATGGAGCAATTCGTCCTCTTCCAGCCGCCCACGCGCGGCGACGCGCGCCCGTGCCAGGCCGGCCGCGGCGGCGGCAAGGGGCGCCAGCGGCCCCCACTCTTCCTGGATGGCGCGGATCAAGAGCGGCCGCAGCACCGGATCATCCTGGGAGAAGCGCAGGCTCCCAGCAATGTCGGCGAAGAGGCGTCGGGTAGCCGGACTTTCCTCCGCCGTCAGCGCTTCCACCGCGCGCTGCATCGCCGTATCGCCATCGCCGCGCGCCAGCGCCCGCGCCGCCTCCTGCGAAAACAGCCGCGCCGCCTCGCCATAGCGCCGGCGCGCCTCCTCCAGGCGTCCGGCCCGCTGATGCGCCCGGGCGGCGGCGTAAAGGACGGTCGGATCGGACATGCGGCAACTATGGCCGTCCGGCCTTCAAAGCGCCAGAGAAGGATCAACTCGTGCGCGCAACCCAGAACTGGTACATGGCCGCGAAGGTGTCGGGGCCGGCCATCAGGGCATGGGCGGCAAGCTTGCCACCCCGCGCGGGCTCGCGCTCAGCGCCTTGATGATCGCCACCTCGCGCGCGCGATAGGGCGTGCCGTCATTGCGCAGGATCTCGTGGAACCAGATGGTGGGCTGCGACTGCACATAGGGCTTCTGCCAGCTGTCCCAGGGATAGCGGGTCTGGCTTTTGCCGTCCACGAAACCCCAGTTGATCATGCCGACATCCAGCGCCTTGCCCAGCGGCAGCACCGTGTCGATGGTTGAACCGTTGCCTCGCGCCATGTATTCGGTGCAGAGCAGCGGACGGCCATAGACCTCCAGCTCCTTGACGCGGGCGGCGAAACGCTCGGGCCAGTTATAGTCGTGGAAGCTGATGATGTCGGACTGGGTGAGCTGGGTCTTCTCGATCGCGTTGAGATGCTCCAGCTCGTTCCAGTTGGCGTCGTGCCAGACGCCGCTGGTCAGGGGCTGGCTCGGATTGGCCGAACGCGCCCAGTCGAACACCTTGGGCAGCAATTCGGTGACATGCGCGATCTTGGCAGCGGTGTCGTCGGGATACTGGCTGGCCAGATTGTCCGGCTCGTTCCACACATCCCAGGCTAGGATGCGGCTGTCGGAAGCGAAGCTGCCGACAATGTCCTTCACATAACCTTCCAGCCGCGCATACTGCCGGGGATCGGCCATGGCGTCGGCGCCCGGCCCCTGCACCCAGCCGGAATTGTGCACGCCGGGAATGGGCGGATGCTGCGGCCCCAGCCTGGGGTGCGGGTCCCAGCAGGAATCGAACAGCACGAAGACCGGCTTGATGCCGTGACGCGCCGCGATGGCGAGGAACTGGCCGATGCGGCGCTTGAATCCCGGCGCATCCTGCTGCCACAGCAGGTCATGCAGGAAAACGCGCATGGTGGTGAGGCCCATGGCCTGCGCCCAGGCGAATTCCTGTTCGATGCGCGGCGCGTCGAAGCTCGCTTCCTGCCACATCTCCAGCTGGTTGATGGCGGTGGCGGGAAGATAGTTGCCGCCCACCGGCCATTTCTGTTGCGCCCACCAGGCCTTTGCCCGCTCCGGCGTCCAGCGTTCGGCGGCGTTGGCGCTCAGCGGAAGCAGCAGGGCCAGGGCCAGCAGCAGGGCCTTTTTCATCGGCGTTCCCTCATTTTTGCGCGACTATGGCCGGGGCGCGTGCGGTGGACAAGCGCTGCCGCCTGTGGAATCGATCCGCCCATGTCCGGCAACCCTTCTCCGCATGAAACCGCGCTGGCGGCGCTGGCCAGGAAGGGCCGGCTGCGCCGGCTTTCTCCCCGCGCCGGGCTGGACTTCACCAGCAATGACTATCTCGGCCTGGCGCAAGGCGATGGCCTGCGCCAGGCGGCGGCGGATGCGCTGGCGCGTGGCGTGCCGCTGGGCGCCGGCGGTTCGCGGCTGCTGCGCGGCAATCATCCCGAGCATGAGGCGCTGGAGGCGGAGGCGGCCGCCTTCTTCGGCAGCGAGGCGGCGCTCTATTTTCCCACCGGCTTTTCCGCCAATGCCGCACTGCTGGCAACGCTGCCGCGGCGCGAGGACCTGGTGGTGCATGACGCGCTGATCCATGCCAGCGTGCGCGACGGTCTCGATCCCTCCCGCGTGCCGGTAGTGGAGACGCCGCACAACGATGTTGGCGCCATGGAAGACGCGGTCAGGGCCTGGCGCGCCAGAGGCGGCACCGGGCGGGTATGGATCGCGGTGGAGACGCTGTATTCCATGGATGGCGACCGTGCCCCGCTGGCCGACCTGGCGGCGCTGGCCGCGCGCCATGAGGCGATGCTGCTGCTGGACGAAGCCCATGCCACCGGCGTCTATGGTCCGCAGGGCAGGGGACTGGGCGCGGACCTTGAGGGGCGCGCGAATGTGATCTCGCTTCACACCTGCGGCAAGGCGCTGGGTGCGGCCGGCGGACTGGTGACGCTGCCTGCCCTGTACAAGCAATTCCTGGTCAACCGTTCCCGCGCCTTTGTCTATTCCACCGCCCCGTCGCCGTTGATGGCGGCGGTGGTGCGCCAGGCGCTGAAACTTTCCGCCGCCGCCGATGACGCGCGTGCCCGGCTGCAGGCGCTGGTGACGCACACGGCAAAATTGATGGCCACATATCAGGGCTGGAAAGCGAGCGGGTCGCAGATCCAGCCGGTCATCCTGGGGGCGGACAGCCGCGCCATGCGCTTCGCCGAAGGCCTGCAGGCGCTGGGCTATGACATCCGCGCCATCCGCCCGCCCACCGTGCCGGAAGGCACCGCCCGCTTGCGGCTTGCGATCACCACCCATGTGCAGGAAAGCGATCTGGACGCCGTCTTCGCCCATATCGCGGCAGAATTGGTCAAGTCATGAGATGGGTCGTTAGCGGTACCGATACCGACATCGGCAAGACGGTGTTCGCGGCCGCCCTTGTTGGTGCCCTGAACGAAAAGGGAGTGGGTGCACGATACTGGAAGCCGGTGCAGGCGGGCACGTTGCCGCAAACCGATAGCCAGACCGTGGCCCGCCTGGCGGGTGTCGAGACCCTGCCGGAAGCGTACGTCCTGCAAATGCCCGCTTCACCGCACCAGGCCGCCGCCGCCGAAGGCATCGTGATAGACACCGAGGCGCTTTTGCCGCCGCCGGCGCCGGTGGTGATCGAGGG
>CAZYGO010000181.1:0-4108 GCA_964647455.1 uncultured Rhizobium sp. | reverse complement strand
CCCATCCAGATGGGCGGCGATCTCGTCCAGCAACAGCAGCGGGGCGAGCCCGTTTCGCGCCCGCGCCAGCTCGCGGGCATCAGCCAGCATGATGGCGATCAAAAGCGCCTTCTGCTCGCCGGTGGAACATTCCCGGGCGTCGGCGCGCTTGGTGGTGTGGCGGGCATTGAGATCGGTGAGGTGCGGCCCGGCCAGCGTGCGCCCGGCCTCGGCGTCTCGCATCCGCGAGGCCGCCAGCGCGTCGCGCAGGGATTGCGCCTCATGGAAATCGTCTTCCGCCAGAGCCAGCGATGCGGAAGGAAAGGCGCCCTGGCGTTCGGCCAGCGCCAGGTTCAGGCGCTCCACCGTCTGGCTTCGGGCGCGCGCAATCTCGGCGCCTGCCTCGGCCATCTCGTTCTCCAGGCCGTCCAGCCAGGCCGGATCACGGGGGCCGTATTTCAGCAGGCGCGCTCGCTCGCGCATCGCCGTCTCATAGCGGGTTGATGTGCGAGCATGCGACGGCGCGAAGCCCAGCACCAGCCGGTCGAGGAAGCGCCGTCGCCCGCTGGCGCTTTCGATGAAGAGGCGGTCCATGGCCGGCGTCAGCCAGATCATCTGCACGATGTCGCCCAGGTCGGCGGACCCCCTGGCTTCGGCGCCGTTCAGCCGCACATGGCGCTTGCCGCCCCCGTTCGTCCCCGAACCTGAAACGAGGCCGGTACCGATCTCGTATTCGGTTCCGCCGCGCGTCACCGTTGCCGCCACCGCCCACAGCGCCGCGTCCGGCGCCACCGGACCCTTGCGCGTGTGCTCCGACAGCTTCGCCCCGCGCAGGCCGCGGCCGGGCGACAGCAGCGAGATGGCGTCGAGAATGTTGGTCTTGCCCGCGCCGTTGGGGCCCGCCAACACCACCGGTGCGCCCGACAGCGCCAGCGAGCCCGCGGCATAGGAGCGGAAATTGCTCAGCCGCAGCTGCGTCACCGCCAGCGGCGAAACCGGTATCCTTTCGGGAGGGGCTTCGCTTCTCGGAGTGATGTCGGGCGCGAACGCCAATCTCAGACCCGAAGCGGCATGAGGACGTACAGCGTGCGGCTGTCGCCGGCGTCCTCGATAATGGCGGGAGAGCCCGCGTCCGAAAGCAGGAAGCGCACTTCCTTGCCTTCGATCTGGCTGGTGATGTCCAGCAGATAGCGGGCGTTGAAGCCGATCTCCAACGCACCGGCGCTGTAGGTGGCGCCGACATCCTCGGTCGCGGTTCCGCTTTCCGGATTGACCACCGACAAGGTCACCTTGTCCTTGGCCAGACCCAGCTTCACGGCGCGGGTCTTGTCGGCGCTGATGGTGGAAACGCGGTCCACCGACTGGGCGAAGTCCTTGGCATCCAGAGCCAGCACCTTGTCGTTGCCGGCCGGGATGACTCGCTCATAGGGCGGGAAATTGCCGTCGATCAGCTTGGAGGTGAGCTCGACGCCGTTGAAGCCGAACTGGATCTTGGTGTCGGAGAGGGCGATGTCGATGGCGCCGTCGGCATCGTCCAGCAGCTTCTGCAATTCTCCCACCGTCTTGCGCGGCACGATCACGCCCGGCATGGCGGCGGCGCCTTCCGGCAGCTCCAGCTCATAGCGGGCCAGGCGATGGCCGTCGGTCGCCACGGCGCGCAACACCGGCGGCTTGGCGTCCTTGGCGGCATGCAGGTAGATGCCGTTGAGGTAATAGCGCGTCTCTTCCGTCGAGATGGCGAAACGGGTCTTGGCGATGATGCGCTTGAGATCGTCGGCCGCCAGGCGGAACTTGTGCGGCAGGGCGCCGGCCGCCATCTGGGGGAAATCCTCCCGCGGCAGGCAGGCCAGCTCGAACCGCGACGAGCCGGCGGAAACCGAGAGCCGGCCGCCCTCGCTGGAGAGCAGCTCGACCTGCACCTGGGCGCCGTCCGGCAGCTTGCGCACAATGTCGTAGAGCATGTGCGCCGGCGCGGTGGCGGCGCCGTTGCGCAGGATATCGGCGGGCAGGGCCTCCACGATCTCGATGTCCAGGTCGGTGGCGGTCAGCTTCAGCCCGCTCTTGCCCGCCTCGATCAGCACGTTGGAAAGGATCGGGATGGTGTTGCGGCGCTCGACCACGCTCTGGACATGGTTCAGGGCCTTGAGGAAAGCGCCGCGTTCGACGTTGATCTTCATCGCTTCTAGCCGCCTGCTGTGATCGGTCCGACACCCATTTCCAGCCACCCGGAAGGTGGCCAGGAAACGCCCATTTTCTTGTGTTTGGGAGGGCCCAAGACTCAAGTTCTGAAACCTAGCAGAAATGGCCAATTGGGACCAGAAAATCGGCCGGTTTTCGCACCCTGCGTCGCGTTGATTTTGCTGGGATATTTCTTCCTCTCGCGGGGGCGTTCCGGCCCCCCCGCCATCCTCCGAAAGTGTCATGTCAGCTTGACATCTCCGGGCTTTACATTATGTCATGTATTGATGACATTTAGACATGTAGAGGCGACATGCGATATTCGAGCAGGAATTTTTGGCTTCTGACGGGCCTGGGTCTGGCCCTCGTCGTCGGGGCGCATTTGCTGCCACATGCCGCGCGCGGCTCGGCTCTCTGGTCCGCTTCCGCCATCGGCTTTGGCGCGATGATGCTGCTGGGCTGCGCTTTTGCCGGCCTGAGCTACGGCGCCATGGACGACATCCAGAAGCAGAACATGAAAAGCGATTGGTACTGGGGCAGCATGATCGGGATTGGTCTGCTCTGCGGTCTGGTGTTTCCCTTCGTGCTGTTTGGCGATGGGGTCGGGCTGATTTCGGGCCTTTTTCACCGGACGAAAACACCCAACGGATATTTTTTCTGCGGCGTCATGGTCACGCTGGGCCTGTTCGTCCTTGGCTTTCTGGTGGCCTACCTCTTTCGCCGCCTGCGCTGGCTGTCCAAATGAAGAACCGCATCAAAGTGCTGCGCGCTGAACGCGACTGGAGCCAGGCCGAGCTGGCCGACCGCTTGAATATTGCGCGCCAGAGCCTCAACGCCATCGAGAACGCCAAGGCCGATCCTTCGCTGCCGTTGGGCATGCGCATCGCCAAGACCTTCGGCGTCAGGGTCGAGGACGTCTTCAGCGAGGACTGAAAACCCTCACAAATCGCCTTTCCGCTGCAGCATCTGGCTGAGGAAGTCCACTTCCTGGCGGAACAGCGCGTCCTCGCCGATCAGGGCCTCGATGCGGCGGCAGGCATGCAGCACCGTGGTGTGGTCGCGGCCGCCGAAGCGCCGGCCGATCTCCGGCAGCGAGCGGGTCGTCAGCTTGCGCGCCAGGTACATCGCCACCTGCCGCGGCCGCGCCACCCGGCGCGCGCGCTGCGGCGAATGGAAGTCCTTGACGTCGAGCTTGTAGAATTCCGCGGTCTTGCGCTGGATGTCCTCAATCGAGGTCTTGACACCGGGAGAGGCGCGCAGCCCCACCGCCTCGTCGGCCACTTCCAGGGTCACCGGCTTCTTGGTGAGGTCGGCATAGGTCGCGATCTTGGTGAAGACGCCGATCAGCTCGCGCGGGCTTGCATCCTCCATGTCGGCGATGCGCTCCAGCACCTGTTCGGGCAGCACCACCTCGGGCTTGTGCTTGCAGAAATCCGCGGCGCGGCGCTTGAGGATGGCGAGGCGGGTGTCGCGGTCCGGCTTGTCCAGGGCGATCACCAGCCCACCCGACAGGCGCGACTTCACATCGGCGCCCAGTCCTTCCAGCCCGGCCGGGGCGCGGTCGGCGGCGATCACCACGCGGCGGCGCAGATCGGCGAAGGCGTTGACGGTGTAGAGGAATTCCGAGGCGGTGGCAGCGCTGCGGCAGATATGCTGCAGGTCGTCGATGATCAGCACCTCGGCGGTGCGCAGCTCTTCCTTGAAGGCCAGCGTGTCCTTGCGATAGAGCGCGCCCAGGAAATGGCGCATGAAGTCCTCGGCGCGCAGGAAGAGGGTGCGCTTGCCGCGCTTGCGGAACTCCAGCGCCGCAGCGTTCAGCAGGTGGGTCTTGCCGTAACCGAAGCCGCCATGGATGTAGAGCAGCGGCAGGTCGGCCTGACCGCCTTCGGCGAAATCGCGGGCCGCGCCATGGCCGAAGCTGTTGACGGTGCCAGGGATGAAGCTGTCGAAG
>CAZYGO010000180.1:0-3149 GCA_964647455.1 uncultured Rhizobium sp. | reverse complement strand
CTCCTTGACCATGTCCATGGAGAACTTCAGCGCGGCGGCGGCGGTGCGCTTGCCGTTGCGGGTCTGCAGCATGAACAGCTTGCCGTCCTGGATGGTGAACTCGACGTCCTGGACGTCCTTGAAGTGCTTCTCGAGCGTCGCGCGGACCTTGAGGAGCTGCGCGTAGGCCTCGGGAAGGTGGTCCTTGAGCTGGATGACGGGCTCGGGCGTGCGGACGCCGGCGACGACGTCCTCACCCTGCGCGTTGATCAGGAATTCGCCGTAGAACTCGTTGACGCCGTTGGCCGGGTTGCGGGTGAACGCCACGCCGGAGCCGGAATTGTCGCCCGTGTTGCCGAACACCATGGCCTGCACGTTGACGGCGGTGCCCCACTCGGTCGGGATGTTGTACTTGCGGCGGTAGACGATGGCGCGGTCGTTCATCCTGGAGCCGAACACGGCGCCGGCGGCACCCTTCAGCTGCTGCCACGGGTCGTTCGGGAAATCCTTCCCGGTGCGCTCCTTCACCAGCGCCTTGAAGCGCTTGACGAGCTCCTGCTGGTCCTCGGCGGTGAGCTTGGAGTCCTCGATGTCGGCGTGGTACTTCTCGTGCTTGAGGCCGTGGATGACGGTCTCGAACGGCTCGTGGTCCTCGCCCTCGCCCTTCTGGACGCCGAGCACGACGTCGCCGTACATCTGGATGAAGCGGCGGTAGCAGTCCCACGCGAAGCGCGGGTTGCCGGTGGCCTTCTCGAGCGCGACGACGGTCTGGTCGTTGAGGCCGAGGTTGAGGATCGTGTCCATCATGCCGGGCATGGAGTCGCGCGCGCCGGAGCGGACGGCGACCAGCAGCGGCATCGCGTCGGTCGCGCCGAACTTCGTGCCCATGATCTTCTCCATGTTGGCGACGCCGGCCTCCATCTGGGCCTGGAGTTCCTTCGGGTAGGTCTTCTTGTTCGCGTAGTAGTAGGTGCAGACCTCGGTCGTGATCGTGAATCCCGGGGGCACGGGGAGGCCGATGCGCGTCATCTCGGCGAGATTGGCTCCCTTGCCGCCGAGGAGGGGCTTCATGCCGCCGTTACCGTCGGCTTTGCCGTTACCCCACGTATAGACGTATTTGGGGGCCTTGGCGGCGGATTTCTGGGGTGCCGCTTTCTTGGCGGCCTTCTTCGCGGTAGGTTTTTTAGCCATGGTAGTGAAAAGAAACAGGGGGCTCGCATCGCATCGTTCGGCTCGGGGAGTGTCAACTCTCGGTCGCGTCAGAGGTCCCCGTAGAAGCCGCTGGAAACAGTCCTATTACACTTTTGGGCGCGGCGGCGCCCGGTCCCGCGGTGCGACCGCCGCCGCCGTGCGGCCGGCCCGGGGATCGAGGGCGCGGTCGCGTGCCCGGTGCGCTTTTCCTCAACACGGGAGTTGCGGGGGCCGGGCAAAGTGCTTTGTTGGTCGGCTCCTTGAGCGAGCAACCTACAGTGGTAGAGGACGATGAGAGCGCCCCGACGGCCGGCGGCGGGAAGACCATGGGTTTTCTCGGCCACCTGGAGGAGCTGCGCTGGACGCTGATCAAGTGCACGGTCGTGTTTGCCATCTTCGTGACGGTGATCGCGTACCAGCTGGACCGGGCGACCGAGATCCTCAACTGGCCGCTCGTGCAGGTCCAAGGCGAATATCCCAAGCTGAAGAACGACCTGATCACGACCAGCCCGATGAGCGTGTTCTCCGCCGTCATCGACATCTGCCTGGTCGGCGGCGTGATCCTGTCCGTGCCGTTCTGGCTGTTCTTCGTCGGCCAGTTCGTGGCCCCCGCGCTCACGAAGAAGGAGATGAAGGTCATCGTGCCGACCGGATTAGCGGCGACGCTGCTCTTCCTCATCGGCACGTGTTTCGGATATTTCCTGCTCACGCCGAGCACCATCCGCGTGGCGTTCGAGCTGAACCAGCTGATGGGCTACACCGTGATGTGGTCCGCGGACCGCTACTACAGCCTGCTGATGTGGATGACGCTCGGCATGGGCGCGGCCTTCGAGTTCCCGCTGCTCGTCGTGCTGGCGGTGTACATGGGCCTCATCGAGGTCGCCACGCTGCGGAAATACCGGCGCCACGCCATCGTCGTCATCTTCATCATCGCCGCGATCATCACGCCGACGCCCGATCCCATCAACCAGTCGCTCTTCGCGCTGCCGCTCATCGTCCTCTACGAGCTGGCGATCTGGGTGTCCGCCGCCCTCGGCACGCGGCGCGACCGCCACGCCTGAGCGGGCCGGGACCGGCCATGAAAAAAGCCCGCACGGCGTGCGGGCTTCACGGGGGAGGACGGCGCCTCAGCGGCGCGACTCGCGCTGGAACTTGAAGACGACCTTCAGCATGTTCCAAGCGAGCCAGAACACGCCGGACATGCAGCCCGCGGTGAGGCCGCCCCACAGCATGATCATCTTCGGGTCGCTCGACGGCACATGCGAGTGCACCAGCGAATAGAAAATCACGAACGCCACGGCGGTCAGCGCCAGGTCGATGACGATGGTAACGGGGGAGACGGACTTCTTCTCGGACATGCGCGCTAGACAAGGAGCCGGTGGGGGTTTGTCCAACCGAAACTTGCCGCCGCGCAAGTCCTCGCGGGCGCGGGCTTTGCCGGCGGCGGCGGCCGGGCTTGATCCGCGTCAAGGCGCCCGGGACCCGCTTCTGCGATGCTGGGCCCATGCACCACGCCGCCAGCCCGACTCTCTGCGCCCCGCTGCCTCCGCCGCCCGCCACGGCGGTGTTCCTTCCCAAGGAGCATGGCTCGTGGTCGCTCACGCTCGAACCGCTCGCGCTCGGCCTGCTCGTCGCGCCGTCGTCCGCCGGCGGCGCGCTGGCGGTCGCGGCGCTCGCGGGCTTCGTCGCGCGCCGTCCCGCGCGCGCGGCCCTGCAACCGGAGGACTCCGCGAAGCGCCGCGGCGCCCGCGAGACGCTCGGCTTGCTCGGCGCGCTGGCGCTCGCCGGGATCTGCGAGGCCGGCGTGCTGGGCGGCTGGACCGCGCTCTGGCCGCTGCTGCCCGCCGCGCTGGTCGGAGTCTGGTTTGCGAGTCTCGATCTCGCCGGGGAAGGGCGCGAACTCGCGGCCGAGCTTGCGGGCGGAACCGTCGGCGCGCTGCTGGCCGCGGCCGTCGTCGTCGCGGCCGGAGCGCCGGTCG
>CAZYGO010000179.1:0-6820 GCA_964647455.1 uncultured Rhizobium sp. | reverse complement strand
CCGTCAGCCTGGAGAATGGCGATACCGTCGCCCAGGAATATGTCCGCAACACGCCCGTGCTGGTCAGCCGGCATGTGGACAAGGCCGGCAATTCCATCGAGGTGGTGGATTTCTGCCCCCGCGTGGCGCGGGTGGACCGCGTCTATCGGCCGGTCGCCTTTGCCCGGATCATCCGGCCACTTTCGGGCAGCCCGCGCGTGCGCATGCGATTGCGTCCGGCGCAGTGGCTGGTGGACCGGCGCGGCAGCTTCGGTTCCAACCATATCTGCTATCCGCTGAAAGCCATGGACCTGCGGCTGACCACTGACGCGCCGCTCAGTTTCATCCAGAACGAAACGGTGTTCCGCGTCGAACAACCCCTGCATTTCTTCCTCGGGGTGGATGAAAGCTTCGCCGGCGACCTGCGGGTGACGGTGGATCGCCTCCTGTCGGAAACCATCGCCGAATGGCAGCTCTGGGTGCGCGGCCTGGCGACGCCGCTGGAATGGCAGGATGCGGTGATACGCGCCGCCATCGCGCTCAAGCTCTGCCAGCATGAGGAAACCGGCGCCATCGTAGCGGCCCTCACCACCTCGATCCCCGAGCATGGCGGGTCGCAGCGAAACTGGGATTATCGCTATTGCTGGATTCGCGACGCCTACTACACCGTGCAGGCCCTGAACCGCCTGGGCGCGCTGGACGTGCTGGAATCCTATCTCCGCTATCTGCGCAACATCGTGGATACCGCGGGCGGCGGCGCCATCCAGCCGCTTTACAGCGTATTGGGGGCCGGAAAACTGGACGAGCACGAACTGACCGAGCTGCCCGGCTATCGCGGCATCGGTCCCGTCCGCATCGGCAACCAGGCCTATGCGCAGAAGCAGCACGACGTCTATGGGCAGACCATTCTTTCCAGCGTCCATGCCTTTTTCGACCGGCGGTTGCTGCGGATGTCCGGCCTGGAGGATTTCCGCTCCCTGGAACGTGTCGGTGAATGCGCCTGGAAGCTTTATAACAAGCCCGATGCCGGCCTGTGGGAGCTGCGTACCCGCCAGAACGTCTTCACCTATTCCGCCGTGATGTGCTGGGCGGGATGCGACCGGCTTGCCAATGCCGGCCGCGCCCTCGGTCTCGATGAACGTGCGGCGCTCTGGTCGGAACGCGCCGCCAGGATCCGCCAGGAGATAGAACGATGCGCCTGGCACGAGGATGTGCAGAGCATGTCCGCGGCCTTCGACGGCATGCAGCTCGACGCCAGCCTGATCCAGCTGCTGGACCTTCATTTCTTCGCTCCCGATGACAGGCGCTTCCTCGGCACCCTTGCCGCGGTGGAGAAAGGCCTGAGGCGCGGCAACACGATGCTGCGTTATGCGACGGAGGACGATTTCGGCCTTCCCGTGACCGCCTTCAACTTCTGCACCTTCTGGCTGATCGAGGCGCTGCAGCTGACCGGCAGGAGCGAGGATGCGCGGCGCCTGTTCGAGGACATGCTGGCGCGCCGCACCGGCGCTGGCCTGCTGTCGGAGGACATGGATACCGTATCCGGCGAATTGTGGGGCAATTATCCCCAGACCTATTCGCTGGTCGGAATCATCAATTGCGCCAGCCTGCTCAGCCGGCCCTGGAGAACCATGCGATGAACCGGCGCCGTCTCGGCAATATCGCCAGTTATGTGCTCGCCGGCGTCGCGTTGCTGGGATTGCTGACGCTGGCCCTGGCGCCGCTGTCACGCTCGCTGGTGGAGCAATGGTCCCACCGCGACGTGGAATCGCGCACGCGCCTGGCGGCAAAATCCATTGCCGGTTCGGTGGTGCGGGCGCTGGATGATGGCGACAGCGCGCGGCTTGCCGCCATCCTGACGGCGGTGACACAGGATGAGCGGGTTCTGGCGGTCGCCATCTGTACCGACACCGGCACCGTTTTCGCGGCGACCGCCGATCTTCCCCGTGCCTTCGCCTGCAACCGGGTGGCGCGGGCCGAAGGGGAGAGCTTTTCCGATATCGATTATGGCAGGCAGCATGTCCTGATCGGCGCGTTCCCGGTAATGGCGGCGCGCGGCCGCCTCGATCTGATCATCCTGCACGACCTGTCCTTCGTGGATGCCCGGTCCGGCAGGATACAGACCTATGTCATCGCCAGCCTGGTCATACTGGGCATCGTCATGGCGGGCATTGCCACCATTTTCGCCGTCATTCTGCTGCGCGGCTGGATGCGCGCATTGCGGCGCGCGGTCAACGATTTGCGCGGCGGCAGGATTCCCTCCAGCCTGCGCGCCGACCCGACCCCCATCGACCGCGAAATCCAGCGTCTCCTGCGGGATCTCGAGATCGGCCGCACACCCACCGAACCGGCGCAGACCCAATGGACGCCGCAGGCCCTGCGGGACCTGATGCGCGAGGCGCTGCCTGGGGCCGAAGTCATCATCCTGTCCAACCGCGAGCCCTATATCCACAACCACAAGGAAGGCGGCGGCATGGAAGTGCAGACGCCGGCCAGCGGCCTGGTCTCGGCGCTGGAGCCGGTGATGCAGGCCTGCGGCGGCACCTGGATCGCCCATGGCAGCGGCACCGCCGACCGGGAAGCGGCGGATGCGAATGACCGCATCGCCGTGCCGCCTTCAAATCCGTCCTATGTCCTGAGGCGCGTCTGGCTGACCGAGGAAGAACAGGATGGCTATTATTACGGGCTGGCCAATGAAGGGCTCTGGCCGCTTTGCCATATCGCCTTTGTCCGGCCGGCCTTCCGCGACAGCGACTGGGCCCATTATGAGCGCATCAACGCCCGCTTTGCCGCCGCCGTGGCGCGGGAAGCGCGCACGCCGAACCCGGTGGTGCTGGTTCAGGATTACCATTTCGCGCTTGCGCCGCGCATGATCCGCAAGCTTCTGCCGAAGGCCACCATCATCACCTTCTGGCACATTCCATGGCCGAATGCGGAGACCTTCGGCATCTGTCCCTGGAAGGAAAGAATCCTGGAAGGGCTGCTCGGCAGCAGCATCATCGGCTTCCACACCCAGTTCCACTGCAACAATTTCCTGGAAACGGTGGACCGCTTCATCGAGAGCCGCATCGACCGGGAGCATGCCACCGTCACCCTGGGCGGCGACGATACGCGCATTCGCCCCTATCCCATTTCGATTGCCTGGCCGCCGCGGGCCCTTCAGGGCCAGCCGCCGGTGAAGGCCTGCAGAATTCTCGTGCGCGAACGCCTGGCGCTGCCGCCCGGAATAAAGCTGGCTGTCGGCATCGAGCGCTTCGACTATACCAAGGGCATCCTCGACCGGATGCGTTCCATAGATTTCCTGCTGGAGAGCCGGCCGGAATGGAAGGGGCGCCTGACCTTCGTCCAGGTGGCCGCGCCCACGCGCAGCAAGCTGGCGAGCTATAGCAGCCTGCAGCAGGAGGCCGTCGAGTTGGCGGCGGATATCAACCGGCGCCATGGCGGCGGCGGCTATCGGCCCATCGACCTCATCATTCGCCACCATGAACCCGACGAAGTCTTCGAACTGTTCCGCGCCGCCGATCTCTGCATCGTTTCCAGCCTGCATGACGGGATGAACCTTGTGGCAAAGGAATTCGTCGCATCGCGGGACGATGAAATGGGCGTGCTGGTCCTTTCCAGCTTCACGGGCGCTTCCCGCGAACTGTCCGAGGCCCTGATTGTCAATCCGTTCGACGTGCGGGAGATGGCCGAAGCCCTGGATACGGCGCTGCGCATGCCGGCCGAGGAACAGCGCGCCCGCATGCGCCTGATGCGCCAGCAGGTGCGGGAGCAGAATGTCTATCGCTGGGCGGCGCGCATGATGATAGATGCCGCGCGGCTGCGTCAGGGCCAGCGCATCCGCGACATGGCAACGGCCGCCGGTCTATGACCGGCAATTCATCCCGAACCCAGCCGCCGCAATGCGAACTGGACGGGCGCTCGCGGCGGGGCGTTTCCCGGCCGGGCGGTGCTCTGGATTGTGTCCAGCTTTTCCCACAAGATGGATTCCAGCACTTGCCGGAGGCCGCATGGTCCTTGTTCCAGCCAGGATGTCAGCGAGGGAAGGTCGGGCGGTGAAGTTGTCGCTGCTGTTGCTGGCGCTTTTCCTCGCTGCGGCGGCTTCGCCGTGCCTCGCCAAGCCTTGGGTGCGCGGCTTCGTGGTTTCCAATTACGAGCCCGCCTTTCATTACGGGGCCAAGGCGGGCACCAGCGCACCGGGCACCGATTGCCCGAAGGGCGCCAATCCCGACAACAACTACGACGTCATCCTGCAGACGCCCTTCCGCAGCGCCGAGCAGGCGCATGCATTGAACAGGCCGGTTAGCGAAACCGGGCGCGATCCGATAACGGTGATGGACAGCGCGCTGTCCCATCGCGGCTTCCGCGCCGATATCGAGACCTATATCAACCCCTTCGCCGCGCCGGATCCGGGTTTCCAGCAAGTTACCGGCAGGATCGCCGAAGGCTTCGACCTGGATCACGACAGCCGGACGGGTGGCTTCACCAGTCCCGATGGGCAGCGCGGCATCGACAACGCCTTTTATCGCGTCATGGGCTGCGGGCTGTCCTATCGCGGCGTTGCCTATCAGGGCTATCTCAGCAACCGCGGCAACGACAAGATGCTGGACGGGCTCTACACTATGGTCGTGCGTATTTCCGGCAACCAGGATCCGCGCGACGATGCCGGCGCCATGGTCGAGATCGGCTATTCCCCCGATCCCATAGTCAAGGATGCCGCAGGCAAGCCGGCGGACGATTATTCCTTCCGCATCGCCAGGTCTTCGCAGTACACCAGACTGAAGGCGACGATCCGCAATGGCGTGGTTGAAACCGGTCAGGTTGCGGAACTGCGCGTTCCGGCCTTCGCCTGGTACGAGAGCAACCGTGGCGAGGCGCTTTTCCGGAAAGGCCGCATGCGCCTGGTGCTGGAGGCCGATGGCAGTCTTTCCGGCCTGCTGGGCGGCTATCGCGATTGGCGCGATGTCTATGCCAAGGACACATTCAATGTCCCGTCTGGCGGTCAATCCCGCGAAACGACCTACTACCAGAACCAGATCGGCTTCTATTATGCGCTCAAGCGCAACGCCGACGGTATTCCCGATCCGAAGACGGGCCAGAACACCGCCATTTCCGCGGCCTATCGCTTCCTCGGCCGACCGGCCTTTGTCGTGGATTCCGTGGAGCCCGTCGTGATTTCCCAGCCGGTGCCCGACGACAAGGCCGACCGCCAGCGGGCGCTCTTCTGGCAGGCCGTCAACACCAAGGCGATATCGGCGGAGCCGCAGCGCCGCCGTCCCGGACCGCCGCCCGCGCGACAAGGTGAGCGCCCGGCGGCCCCGAATGTCGCCGCGCCCTGAAGCGTGCAGGCGAGCGCGAAGGATTATGCACTT
This sequence comes from uncultured Rhizobium sp., assembly GCA_964647455.1. Classification (GTDB taxonomy): domain Bacteria; phylum Pseudomonadota; class Alphaproteobacteria; order Micropepsales; family Micropepsaceae; genus Rhizomicrobium. The sequence continues at coordinate 1,469 of CAZYGO010000179.1, read as the reverse complement.
GTAATGTCGCGGGATGCGTGGCGCCTGACGCAGATCGTCGCGCAATCGGTTACACATGCGCGATGAACGGCGACGGCTCGCGCAGCGGGATTGCTGGCTTCGCGACTCGTGAAATAACCTCACACCAAATAAGTATCGCGGGCGTTCCTAACGCCGGCGCAAAAGAGCAGAACGATGGCCTGGCCATCTCTGCGGGACAGTGAGGAAACGATGCCCATCCGCAAATATCTTTTCACGACTGCCTTGGTGCTGGTGGCCTCGCTGGAGGCTTCGGCGCAGCCCGGCACCATGCCCGCCGTGACGCTCAATCCGCCGCCGAACGCGGCTTGGTTGAATTACTCGCTGCCGGTGGACCAGCGCGCCGATGCGCTGGTGTCGCAGATGACGCTGGAGGAGAAGGCCTCGCAACTGGTCAACCGCGCCGGGGCGATTCCGCGGCTGGGGGTGCCCGCCTATAATTGGTGGAGTGAAGCGCTGCATGGCGCGGTGATCCGCAGCCGCGCCACCGTTTTCCCCGAGCCGGTCGGTCTGGCCGCAACCTTCGACCCCGCCCTGGTGCATGAGATGGGCACGGTGATCTCCACCGAGGCCCGCGTCGAATACAATATGGAACTGCGCCAGAACCAGTATGCCGGCCTGGATTTCTGGTCGCCCAACATCAACATCTTCCGCGATCCGCGCTGGGGCCGCGGCCAGGAAACCTATGGCGAAGACCCCTTCCTTACGGCGCAGTTCGGCGTCGCCTTCGTGACCGGGCTGCAGGGTGATGACCCGAAATACCTGAAGGTCATTGCGACGCCCAAGCATTATGCGGTGCATTCCGGGCCGGAGCCGACGCGCCATTCCATGGACGTGGCCGTCAGCCGCCATGACGAGATCGATACCTACACGCCTGCCTTCCGTGCCGCGATCGTTGACGGCAAGGCCCAGTCGGCGATGTGCGCCTACAACCGGGTGAACGGCCAGCCGGCCTGCGCCAGCGACTTCCTGCTGACCGATCTGTTGCGCAATGCCTGGAACTTCAAGGGCTATGTGACCTCCGATTGCGGCGCCATCCGCGACATCTATGAAGGCCACCACTTCACCAAAAGCCTGGCCGAGGCGGCGGCGGTTTCGCTGAAGCATGGCGTGGATACCGACTGCGCCGATTTCGGCGAAGGCCCGGCAGCGGCCTCAAAAGCCTATGCCGATGCGGTCAGCCAGGGCCTGGTGCCGCAGGCGGTGATGGACGAATCCCTCAAGCGCCTGTTCAGCGCCCGCATCCGCCTTGGCATGTTCGATCCGCCGGCCCTGGTGCCGTGGTCGAAGCTGCCCGACAGCGACCTCGATTCCGACGCACATCGGGCGCTGGCCCGCCGGGCGGCGCGTGAAAGCATGGTGCTGCTGAAGAACAACGGTCTGCTGCCGTTGAAGCCGTCGGTAAGACACATCCTGGTGGTCGGCCCGCTTGCCGACCAGGTGCCGGTTCT
>CAZYGO010000178.1:0-5138 GCA_964647455.1 uncultured Rhizobium sp. | reverse complement strand
CATTGGCCAGCAGGTTCGGGAACGCACCCGGCAGCACCACCGGCTCTTCATCCTGGCCGTCGTACTTGGGGCGGAAATCGACCGCGTTCTCGTCCAGGCCCTCCAGCAGCGCCTGGGCGACCTCGGTCATGCGCGCTTCGGTGTAGCGGTAGGCGGCGGCGTTGTCGCCATCGACATTGCCGAAATTGCCCTGGCCGTCCACCAGCGGATAGCGGACGGAAAAATCCTGCGCCAGCCGCACCAGCGCGTCATAGATCGCCTGGTCGCCATGGGGATGGAAGGAACCCATCACATCGCCCACCACCTTGGCCGACTTCTTGAAGGCGGCGTCGGGGTCCAGCCGCAGCAGATGCATGCCGTAAAGGATGCGGCGGTGCACCGGCTTCAGCCCGTCACGGGCGTCGGGAAGGGCACGCTGGGTGATGGTGGACAGGGCGTAGGCGAGATAGCGCTCGGAGAGCGCCTTGCCCAGCTGTTCGGAACGGATGTCGTCTTCGGCGGTCGCCATGGCGCGTTTCTAGCGCGATTCGTTCAGCAGCGAGTCGAGCCGGATGCGCGCCTGCGGCATCTCCTCGCCATGCGGCTCCAGCACCCGTTCGTGCAGGAAATGGCCGGTCAGCCGCAGCGCGGCGGCGATGTCTTCCGCCATGGGATCGCCCCCCTGCCCGTTGAGGAATCCCGGCAGCCGGAACAGGCGGTCGGCATAGATGCCGGCGCCGGCGCGGGACACGGCGCGGCCGGAACGGGGCGAGACATAGACGAGGTCGGAGGTTTCGCCGGTGGCGGCGCATTCGGAAAGGTCGAGGCCGAAGCCCAGCGCTTCCAGGAGGCCCGCTTCCCAGCGGGCATAGAGCGGCAGCCAGTGCGCCGCATCCGACGCCACCATGGCGTCGAGCAGGATTTCGCTGGCGGTGAAGACGGCCGGATAGGGCTGGCGTTCGGGCAGCGCCGCCCCGCAGATGGCGGTAAAGGCGTTGAGCCCGGCAAGCGCCTCGCGGCTTTCCATCAGCGCGCCGGCGCGGGCGCACGACAGTTCGGCCGTGTAGCTGCCCAGATGTTCGGGCAGGCGGCCCCGCCAGTGCACGTCCAGCGTGTTGCCGGGCTGCAGCGTGGGTTTGATGCGGCGCGAGGTACCGCCGCGCACCAGGCCGAGATGGCGGCCATGCTCGCGCGTCAGCAGCTCCAGGATGACGCCATTCTCGCCATGCGGGCGGGAGGAAAGAACGATGGCAGCGTCAGACCATTCCACGAAAGTCTCCCGCAAGCCCTGGCTTTCTCCCCCTGCGGCGCGAAGCGCCAAGCGGGGGGAGATGTCCGCTAGCGGGCTTGCCCGCGTGGCGAACAGAGGGGGGCATCAATCCGAAGGATAGTCCAGACCCATTTCCCTGAAATGGTCTGGATTATCCGCCCAGTCCTCGCGCACCTTCACGAACAGGAAGAGATGGACCTTGCGGCCGAACATCTCCTCCAGTTCGGCGCGGGCCAGTTCGCCGATCTTCTTGATGGTGGCGCCGCCCTTGCCCAGCACGATCGCCTTCTGCCCGTCGCGCTGGACGTAAATCGTCTGGTCGATCTTCACCGAGCCGTCGCGGCGCTCTTCCCATTTCTCGGTTTCCACCGTGGAGGCATAGGGCAGTTCGTCATGCAGGCGCAGATAGAGCTTCTCGCGCGTCACCTCGGCCGCGAGCAGGCGGGCGGGAATGTCGGCAGCCTCGTCCTCCGGATAATGCCAGGGGCCTTCGGGCATGCGGGCCTTCACCCAGTCCAGCAGGGCTTCGAGGCCATCGCCCTTGAGGGCCGAGACCAGGAAGACATCCTCGAACAGGCCTTCGGTGCGGAACCTGTTCACCAGCGGCAGGAGATCGGTGCGCTTCATGCCGTCGATCTTGTTCAGCACAAGGGCCGTCTTCTTCTGCTTGCTCGCCGGGGCGGAAGGTCCACAGGACCTTCCGCTGTCCCCGGCTCGCTCCTTCAGCCCCTGCAGGATCGCGTCGGTGTCGCGGGCGGCGGGCGAGTTGGCGTTGGCGGTGAGATCGGCGGCGTCCACCACCAGCAGGATGGCGTCGGCCTCGCCCGCCCCGCTCCAGGCGGCGCCGACCATGGCGCGATCCAGGCGCCGGCGCGGCCGGAAGATGCCTGGGGTATCCACGAAGACGATCTGGGTGTCGCCGCGCATGACGATACCGCGCACATTCATGCGCGTGGTCTGCACCTTGGGACTGACGATGGCGACCTTGGTGCCCACCAGGGCGTTGACCAGGGTGGACTTACCGGCATTGGGGGCGCCGATCACGGCGGCAAAACCGCAATGGCTCATGGCGACCCGTCTTCCGTCGTGTCTTCCGTCTGGCCTTCCCGCGCCAGCAGCGCGGCGGCGGCGGCCTGTTCGGCCTCGCGCTTGGAAGGCCCTTCGCCCCGCGCCGGGTCATGGCCTTCGACCCGGACCTCGATGACGAAATGCGGCGCATGGTCGGGGCCGTCGCGCGACACCAGGGTATAGACCGGCGCGCCCTTTTCGCCGCGCCCCCGTCCCTGGCTCCATTCCTGCAGCCTGGTCTTGGCGTCGCGCTGCTCGGTGTCGATGCTGTCGAGCAGCGGCAGCCAGTGCCGTTCGATGAAGGCCCGCGCCACGTCCAGCCCGCCATCGAGATAGAGGGCCGCGATCAGCGCCTCGACCGCGCTGCCGATTATGGCGCCGCGGGCGCGCCCGCCCGCATTTGCGGCTTCGGACTTGGTGAGGACCAGCTCCGGCCACAGGCCGATCGCCTCGCCGACGCGGGCGCAGGTTTCCCAGCGCACCAGGGCATGCAGGCGGCGGGTGAGCATGCCTTCCGGCTCCTGCGCGAAGCGCTGGTGCAGCGCCTCGGCGATCACCAGGCCGAGCACGCGGTCGCCGAGGAATTCCAGCCGCTCGTTCGAGACGGCGCTGTCGGCGGAGGCATGGGTCAGGGCGCGGCGCAGCAGCGCCTTGTCGGAAAAGGTGAAGCCGAGCCTGTCTTCCAGCGCGTCCAAGGAACGGTTCCAGGAAAATGTGGCGAGTAGCAGCAGCGTACGAGCGTTTTCCGTCCGGAACCGCGACCCCAAAAACTAGTCTATCAGCGAGGCGATGCGGGAATAGCGGATGGCGAAAGGCCATTTCCACACTTCGAACCACCGGGCCGAACTGTCCACCGAGAAGAAGCGGAACAGCGCCTTGCCTTCGAGGTTATCGGCCGGGACAAAGCCCACTTCCATGCGGCTGTCATCGGAATTGTCGCGGTTGTCGCCCATCATGAAGTAATGGTTGGCGGGCACGATGAAGACGCCGGTGTCGTCGCCCGGGCCCTCGATGTCGCGGTCCAGCACCAGATACGACTTGCCGTTGGGCAGGGTCTCGCGGAACTGGGGCACGTGATGGTCCTCGCCGCCCAGCTTCTCGACATAATCGGCGACGCGCACCTTGGGTACCGCCTTGTCGTTGATATAGAGCACGCCGCCGCGCATCTGGATGCGGTCGCCCGGCAGGCCGATCAGCCGCTTGATGAAGTCGGTGGAATTGTCCTGCGGGAACTTGAAGACCACGACATCGCCGCGCTCTGGCTTGAAGGCGGGGAAGCGGCCATGCATCGAGGGACCGAGCGGGCCGGCGCCGAAGGGAAAGGTGTAACGCGAATAGCCGTAGGAGAATTTCTCGACGAAGAGATAGTCGCCCACCAGCAGGGTCGCTTCCATCGAGGCGGAGGGAATGTTGAAGGGCTGGAACAGGAAGGTGCGGATGACGATGGCGATCAGGCCGGCGTAAATGACCGTCTTGGCCAGTTCGGTCCAGGATTCCTCGGTTTTCGTCTTGGTTTCGTCGGTCATGGCGATCTTTTCGGGCGCGGGCGGGACAGAAGCGGCAGGGCGGGCCGCCTGTCAAGCTGCAAGACCTTAATTTCCTAATGGAATCGCCGAGATGATGACGATGGCCTGGGCCAGGGGAAAATCGTCGGTGATGGTCAGGGCAATCTCGGTGCGATGGCCGGACGGGGTGATCGCCGCCAGCCGGGCCAGCGCCCCGCCGGTCAGCGCCAGGGTCGGCTTGCCCCCCGGCAGGTTCACCACCCCCATGTCGCGCCAGTAAACACCCCGGTTCAGGCCGGTTCCCAGCGCCTTGGCGCAAGCCTCCTTGGCGGCGAAGCGCTTGGCGTAGCTGGCGGCGCGGTTTGCGCGGCGGTCGGACTTGGCGCGCTCGATGTCGGTGAAGATGCGGGTGAGGAAGCGTTCGCCGAAGCGTTCGATGCTCTGCTCGACACGGCGGATGTCGATCAGGTCGTTGCCCAGGCCGATGATCACCGGGTGCGCCCCTCTTCCATCGCCCGGCGCATGCGCGCCAGCGAATCTGCCAGGCCGACAAAGATCGCCTCCCCGATCAGGAAATGGCCGATGTTGAGCTCGACGATATGCGGGATGGCGGCGATGGGTCCGACATTGTCGTAAGTGAGGCCATGGCCGGCATGGATTTCCAGGCCGAGGTCGGCGCCGAACTCCGCCCCGTTGACGATGCGCTTGAGGATATGGGTACGTGCGTCGCCCCGCGCGTCGGCGTAAGCGCCGGTGTGCAGTTCGACCACCGGCGCGCCCAGATTGTGCGCGGCGTCGATCTGCTTGCGGTCGGGCTCGATGAACATGGAGACGCGGATGCCCGCATCGGTGAGCTGGCCGACGATGGGCTTGAGGCGGTTGAAGCCGGTGATGCAGTCGATGCCGCCTTCGGTGGTGCGCTCCTCGCGCTTCTCCGGCACGATGCAACAGGCATGGGGGCGGTGCTTCAGGGCGATGGCCAGCATCTCGTCGGTAGCGGCCATTTCGAGGTTGAGCGGAATGCGCAGGTCGCGCTTCAGGGCGGCGATGTCCTCGTCGCGGATATGGCGGCGGTCTTCGCGCAGATGCGCGGTGATGCCGTCGGCGCCCGCATCCTGGGCCAGGCGCGCGGCGCGCACCGGATCGGGATTGTCGCCGCCGCGGGCGTTGCGCACGGTGGCGACGTGGTCGATATTCACGCCCAGGCGGAGCTTGGTCATGGCGCCACCTGAACCACAACATCTTGATCGGTGTTTTGCAATTTTCGGGCACCCCGCCCCCCTCCCCGGCGGGGGGAGGCGGTGGGGGGACGCAGG
>CAZYGO010000177.1:0-3011 GCA_964647455.1 uncultured Rhizobium sp. | reverse complement strand
GGGCGCCTTCGACCCGGCGCTGCTGTCGGCGATCGGCAGGTTCAGCGCCGGGGATTTCGATGCCGATTACGCCCAGGTCGCCGCGCATTTGCCGGCGCTGGTGGCGGCAGCGCGCGCCGAATATGACGCCGCCGAGGCCAGGATGCGCGGCGAACTGGCCTGCGGCACGGCATCGGCCAGGCCCGGCTGCGACGTTGCCGTGCGCTATCAGTTCTTCGTGCTGCGGACGCTGCCGCCCGAACAGGTCTTCGCCCAGATCGCGCTGGGCATGGCGCTCGCCGCCGCCGATCCGCGCTTTGTCGGCGTCAACCTGGTGGCGCCGGAAGACGATGCCGTGGCGTTGCGCGATTTCGGCCTGCAGATGCGCATGTTCCGCTATTTCCATGCCCGCGACCCGAAGGTGAAACTCAGCCTGCATGGCGGCGAGCTCTGGCTGGGGCTGGTGCCGCCTTCGGCGCTGGGCTTCCACATCCGCGACACCATTGACGTGGCCGGGGCCTCGCGCATCGGCCATGGCTATGAGCTGCCCTTCGAGCGCGACGCCGCCGGCCTCCTGAAGGAAATGGCGGCGAACAAGATCGCGGTGGAGATCAACCTCACCAGCAACGACATCACCACCGGCGTCGTGGGCGGCGAGCATCCGCTGCACGCCTACATGCGCGCGGGCGTGCCCTGGTCGCTCTCGGCCGACGATGAGGGCGTCTTCCGCATCGACCTCACCCACGAATATGTCCGCGGCGTGCTGGAGCAGCGTCTCACCTATGCCGACCTCAAGGCCTCCGCCCGCAATGGGCTGGAATACAGCTTCCTGCCAGGCGCCAGCCTGTGGGCGTCGCGGCCGGGCGGTGGAAGGACGGGCGCCTGCGCCAAGGCAGGTCCGGCTTGCGACTCATTCTTAAGAGGTAGCGAGAAGGCCCGGTTGCAGGCGCGGCTGGAGGAGGAATTCGCCCGCTTCGAGGCCGGGGCCGCGGCCGGGCGGATCGCGCCCTGACGCGGCTGCCGCAATTCCGCCGCATCCCGTTCAGCCTGCCTTCATCCGGCTTTTCGTATCTGTAATCGTCATACGGAATCTGCTAACCAGCCGTCCGCCGTCACCTGAAGGGAAACGCCTCCAAATGAAGAAATTCGCTCTCGCCGCCCTGGCCCTGGCCACCATCGGCGCCACCGCCGCCTTCGCCGGGCCGATCGAGGATCGCCAGGCCATCATGAAGGGCTTCGCCGGTCCGATGAAGGAGGCCACCGCCCTTTCGCGCGGCACCACGCCTTACACGCCCGCCGCCGCCAAGGCCGCGATGGACCAGCTCGCCGCCCAGATGGACAAGTTCGCCACCCTGTTCCCCAAGGGCACCGAAGCGGGCACCGCCGTGAAGAACCAGGCCGCCCCGGCCATCTGGTCCGACGCCGCCGGCTTCAAGGCCGCCGCCGTGAAGTTCTCCGCCGACGCCAAGGCCGCCGGCGCCGCCGCCGACCAGGCCGCCTTCACCACCGCCCTGCGCGCGGTGCAGGCCGACTGCGGCAGCTGCCACAAGACCTACCGCGTCTCGGCCAACTAGGACCTGGCGCATCGCCGCATGGAGGCCGGGCGCAAGCCCGGCCTCTTGCTTTTCTGCGCCCCGCTTGGCTAGGTCTGCCGTTCAGGCAACCGGATTAAATCCGGGTAATGGAGGGAAGGCGCCATGAAGAAGTTCCTGATCGCGATCCTGGTCCTGGCCGTGATCGGCCTGGGCGTCTTCTGGTTCGTCACCATGCCCAAGACGATCGGCGCCGAGGCGCTGGCCGCCAACTACACCGCCGACCTCAAGAACGGCGAAGAGATGTTCAACGCCGCCGGCTGCGCCGGCTGCCACACCACCGCCGGCCAGAAGGATCGGCTGCACCTGGGCGGCGGCATGGCCTTCCATACCCAGTTCGGCACCTTCCATGCGCCCAACATCTCGCCCGATGCGACGCATGGCATCGGCGGCTGGAGCGAGCTGCAGTTCATCAATGCCGTGCAGCGCGGCGTCGGCGTGAATGGCGAACATCTCTATCCGGCGCTGCCCTATACGTCCTACCAGCGCATGCATGTGAAGGACGTGCGCGACCTCTTCGCCTACATCAAGACGCTGCCGGCCGACGCCACCGCCGACAAGCCCCATGAAATCGGCTTTCCCTTCAACATCCGGCGCCTGCTGGGCGGCTGTAAGTTCCTCTACATGGACGACAAGGAGTATGCCGACGACACCGCGCATGACGCGCAGTGGAATCGCGGCGCCTATCTGGTCGAGGGTCCGGGCCATTGCGCCGAATGCCATTCGCCGCGCGATCCCATGGGCGGCATCATCAAGGACAGCCGCTTCGCCGGCGGCAAGAATCCGGACGGCCCGGGCTGGGTGCCCAACATCACGCCGCATGCCGATGGCATCAAATGGTCCAAGGAAGACATGGCGGGCTTCCTGGAAACCGGCCAGACGCCGGAGTTCGATTCCGCCGGCGGCAGCATGGCCGAGGTTATCGAGAATATGAGCCGCCTCACCGCCGCCGACCGCGAGGCGATGGCGGCCTATCTCGTCACCCTGCCGCCGAAGGCCGGCAAGAAGCCGGCGGACGCCGCCAAGAAGTGAGCCGTCCGGATCCGGCATAGACAGGCCCCGCCGCTCCGTGCGGCGGGGCTTCTTGCTTTTGGCCGCGAAAGCCGTTCCTCTTGCCCCCGGTTCATCCAAAGGGGGACGCCCATGAAGAAACTTGCCGCCACGACCTTTCTGTTCGCCCTTCTGGGCACCGCCGCCGCGCTTGCCGACGCCCATGCCGACCGCGAGGCGGTGATGCGCTCCAATGGCGCGGCCACCCGCGCCCTCAATGGCGCCGTGGCGAATTTCGACGCCGCCGTGGTCAAGGCCCAGGGCCAGGTGCTGGTGGACAATGCCGCCAAGATCAAGGCGGCCTTCGCGCCGGGCACCGACCAGAACGACCCGGATGCCCTGCCGGCGGTCTGGACGGATGCGGCCGGTTTTGCCGCCGCGGCCGACAAG
>CAZYGO010000176.1:0-4218 GCA_964647455.1 uncultured Rhizobium sp. | reverse complement strand
ACGGCACCAAGATCTTCATCTCGGGCGGCGACCAGGACCTGACCGACAACATCATCCATATGGTGATCGCCAAGATCCCGGACGAGAACGGCCAGATTCATGACGATCTCTCCACCGTGAACTTCTTCCTGGTGCCGAAATTCCTGGTCGGCGAGGACGGCAAGATGGGCGCCAGGAACGGCGTCAATCCCGGCGGCATCGAGCACAAGATGGGCATCAAGGGCCAGGCCACCTGTGTGATGAATTTCGACGACGCCAAGGCCTGGCGGCTGGGCCCCAAGCCAGTGCCGCCCAAGCCCGGCGAGAAGCGCTCCGCGTCGGCGGGCATGGCGGGCATGTTCGGCATGATGAATGCCGCGCGTCTGGGCGTGGGCATCCAGGGCATCGGCCTGGGCGAAGTCGCCTATCAGAACGGCTATGCCTATGCCCATGAGCGCCGCGTCGGCCACGCCCTGACCGGACCGAAGGAGCCGGACAAGCCCGCCGACCTGGAGATCGTCCACCCCGACGTCAAGAAGATGCTGCTGCAGGCGCGCAGCTTTGTCGAAGGTGCGCGGGCCCTGGTGGTGTTCACCGGCCTGCATCTCAGCATCGGCCATTCGGCCCGCCCCGACGCGGCCACCGCCGCCATCCTGGCCGACCTGATGACGCCGGTGTTGAAGGCCTTCGGCACCGACATGGGCTTCGAGGCGACGAACCTCGCCATGCAATGCTATGGCGGCCACGGCTATATCCGCGACAATGGCGTGGAACAGTTCGTCCGCGATGCGCGCATCAACATGGTCTATGAGGGCGCCAACGGCGTGCAGGCCATGGACCTTGTCGGGCGAAAGCTCGGGCGCAAGGGCGGCGCCGCGCCGATGGCGCTGTTCACGCTGCTGACGGGCTGGATCGCCGAGAACGAAAAGGACGAGGCGATGAAGCCCTTCGTCGCGGGCGTCAGGCGCGCCACCGAGACGCTGCAGGCGGCGACGATGTGGCTGGCGGCCAATGGCCCGAAGAACCCCAACGACGCCGGCGCCGGCGCCACCGACTATCTGCGCATGATGGGCATCACCATGCTGGCCTATCTGTGGGGCCGGATGGCGAAGGTCTCGCTCGGCAAGGCCAAAGATGAGATGGGGCCGCTGTACAAGGACAAGCTGATGTGCGCCCGCTACTGGATGGAGCGCATGGTGCCGGAATGCCCCATGCTGCTGGAGCGGATGCAGGCGGGCAGCGCCACGATCATGGAGCTGGAATAAGACAGGGGGAGCATATGCGGGTTTGGAAGATTGCGGTCATGGCCGCGCTGCTGGCGCTGCCGGCCATGGCGCAGGATGCGCCGCGCGTCACAGTGAAAGAAGGAACCATCTCCGGCGTCGCCGACAATGGCGCCCGTTCCTATCGCAACATCCCCTTTGCCGCGCCGCCGCTTGGCAATCTGCGGTTTGCTCCGCCTGCCCCGCCCGTCGCCTGGAGCGGGGTGCGCGACGGATCCAAGTTCGGCCCGGCCTGCATGCAGCAGGCGACCAAGCCCAACGGCCCCTGGAGCGCGGAGTTCTTTGCCGCGCCGCCCTTCAGCGAGGATTGCCTGAGCCTGAATGTCTGGACCACCGGCGGTTCGGGCAAGGCGGTGCTGCTGTTCGTGCCCGGCGGCGGCTTTACGCAAGGCGGCGGCGGCGAGGTCATCTATAACGGCGCCGTCCTGGCGAAGCAGGACATCGTCATGGTGACGATGAATTACCGCCTAGGTGCCGCGGGCTTCCTGGCGACGCCGGAACTGACGGCGGCATCCGCCCGCCATGCTTCGGGCAACTATGCCCTGTGGGACGTGATCGCAGCGCTGCAATGGATCAAGGCCAACATTGCGGCCTTTGGCGGCGATCCCGCCAAGGTCACGATCATGGGCCAGTCGGCGGGGGCGCAGGCCATTGTCTCGATCCTGCAGGCGCCGGAGGCACGCGGCCTCTTCCGCGGCGCCATCATCGACAGCGGCGTGCGCGCCGGCGCCGGCGTGCCGCCCCTGGCCCGCATGGAGGAAGCGGGGACGGCGTGGGCGAAGACCCGCAATGCCGCCGATGTCGCAGCGCTGCGGGCTTTGCCGGCGGATGCGCTGGTGCCGCGCAATGGCGATCCCCGCAACGGCCCGGCCGCCGATGACGCGCTGATCCCCGCCGGTACCAATCCCGCCATTCCGGCGGTGGACGTGCCGATCATGACCGGCTGGAATGGCGGTGAAGGCGCCGGCAGCGGACCGCAAGCCGATCTGACGGCCGCCAACTATGGCCAGCGTATCACCGCCCTGGGCGGCGGCGACGCGGCGCGACAATATCCGGCGGGCGCCGATCCCGTGACGGCCCTGCGGATGGCAGGACATGATTCCACGGTGATAGGCGGCGCGGCCTGGATCAGGGCCCGCGCGGGCCACGCCACCTCGCCCGCCTATTATTTCGATTTTGAGCATGTGATGCCGGGCTACACGGCGGCCGACTACGGCGCCTACCATTCCTCGGAACTGCCCTACATCTTCGGAACACTGGACACGCTGGAGGGGCGCCCGCTGACGCCGCTGGACCGCCAGGTGGCGGGTGTGCTGCAGGCCTATTGGCTGAACTTCATCAAGACCGGCAATCCGAACGGCACGGGCCTGGCCACGTGGCGCCCCTTCGATCCAGCGCGCGACGAGGTGATGGCGTTGAGTGAGACACCGCACATGCGGCCCATCGCCAGCCCGGAGAAGACCGCGTTTTGGCGCGCACAGCTTGAACGGCCCTGATCGGGATAGCCTCCGGCGGCCGTGCCGCAAGCGTGACGGATCACGGGCAAGACAGCGCATGGCCTGAAGAGCGGCTGTCACGCAAAGCGGAAACATGCGATGCCTGTGCGGTCCTCAAAGCTTCCGCAACGTGAATGTCCCGATCCGGAACAGTTTCGCGCCCGCCTTGTGTCTTTCCCTAAAACTTTATCCAACCCTTGGGGATAAGGGCGGCAAAGGCAAACATTTGGTTAGGCGCGAATCTGCGATCTGGCTAACGCTTTTCAGCAGCCGTTAACCGGAGGGCGCACCATGCCGATCGACCCCGTCCTGCTTCTCGCTGAGGAGATCCGCACCCTGGAAAAGCAGGTACACGCCATCTGCAAGGGCACCTATGACCGCGAGCAGATGGAGGCGGTGAACCTGATGGTCGGGCGATTGCGCGCGCTCTACGGCGATCTTTTGGAAACCGAGCCGGTCAGCGCCCCCGGCGCAGCCGAGCTGATCCGCATCGCCGCCGACCGCCTGCCCTTCGCGCAGGGACGCTACGCCAGCCACCTCTACCGCATCGCCGAGCGCCTGGGCGGCGGCGAACGCCAGCCCGCCGATCTGATCTGGCTGCGCGCTCTGGCCGAAGCGCTGGAGGAGGATCCGCAAACCGGCAAGGGCGCCAGCAACCGCACCGCCAGGCTGCTGGCGCAGGCGGTGAAAGGCATGGCGCGGCCGGTGCTGGTGTGGCGCGCCGCCCTGCCCCGCCGGGCCCCGGCCCATGACTTGCGCGCCCTGTCCGCGGGACCGGGCGAAATCGCGCCGGCACCGTTCATGCCGCAACGCTTCTAGACCGCGACGCCTGCCCGCATGGGGGTGCTGTCGGTCGCCGCCAGGGATGGGGTCATGCCACTCGAGACGATCACCGGATAGGCGGGCGCTTCCTGCAACCAGCTGCTCCAGGTCGCGGCGTTGTAGCCGTTGGCGGTGAGATAGTCCTGCACCTGCTGCTTACTCTGGTAGTTGGCATACTGGATGTTGCCGTCGTTCCACATCAGCGCATGCAGATAGGCCGTGCCGTCGGTCAGGCTGAAATACACTTCCTGAAAGCCGTCGTGGTTATAGTCGCCGGCAGCCAGCACATTCTTGATGTTACCGATAAAAAGATCGTTCTGGAAACGGCGCTGGCTGTCGTTCGGCCCGCCCTGCACTGCATGGCCGAGCGTGACCTCCGGATCGATATAAATGCCGACGACGCGGGTATCGCCCGCCCAACCGTAATTGCTGAAATAGGCCTTGCCGTCGCTTTCGGTGGTGACCTCCGCCCAGCGCCCAATCAGATTGTTGAACAGGATGCGCGCCTGCAGGCCGCTGCCGCTGACGTCGGCGGTGCCGGCCAGGGTCCAGCCGGAAGAGCCGTCCCACGCCGGACCCGCCACCAGCCCGCCCGTGTTGGGGTCGATCACTTGCGTGCCCTGCCCCGTCAGGTTGTT
>CAZYGO010000175.1:0-2714 GCA_964647455.1 uncultured Rhizobium sp. | reverse complement strand
TTTGAAACCCCAATTGTTCCAATAACTTACAGGTGTTTTGGTTAAGTTTTTCGCGTCCTGGCAAGGGGATGGGCCTTGGCCATCACCAAGGCTAGGCGCCCCTGCGCCACATGGGTGTAGATCTGGGTGGTGGCGATGTCGGCATGCCCCAAGAGGGTCTGGACGCTGCGCAAGTCGGCGCCACCTTCCACCAGATGGGTGGCGAAGGCGTGGCGCAGCACATGCGGCGACAGTCTGGCGGGGTCGATTCCCGCCTTCAGCGCCAGCGCCTTCAGCATCTGGTGCAGGCGGCGGCGGGTGAGATAGCCCTCGGCGCTGCGCGAGCAGAAGAGATAGCGCGCCGCCTTCGCCGCCCTGGCGCCTTTCGGAAGGAAATCATCGCGCACCGTCAAATAGGCCACCATCGCCTCCTGCGCCGCCTGCGAAAGGGGCGCGAAACGCTCCTTGTTGCCCTTGCCGACGACGCGGATGAACCCGTCGCGGGCGCGCGCCGCCGCCAGCGGCAGGCCCGCCAGTTCGGTCACGCGCAGCCCCCCGCCATAGAGCATTTCCACCACCAGGGTCAGCCGCGCCGCTTCGGGCGTATCGCCGGCCGCGGCGGCAAGCAGCAGCTCCACGTCCGCGCCACTGAGAATTTTCGGCAATGGCCGGCGCGGTTTGGGCGCCGCCAGGGTCAGGGTGGGATCGTCGCCGCGCAGGCCTTCGGCATACAGAAAGCCGTAGAACTGGCGCAGCGCCGAAAGCTTGCGCGCCTGGGTGCTGGGCGCCGTGCTCTTCGCCAACCCGGCCAGGAAGGACTGGATATCGGCACGGCTGGCCGTGGCCGGGTCAGCATGATTCGCAAAATCCGCCAGGTCGCGGCCATAGGCGGCCAGGGTGTTGGCGCCGGCTCCGCGCTCGGCGCTCATCATGTCGAGAAAGGCTTCGATCAGGTTGCCGGCCCGCTTGGGCTGCGGAGGGGTGGCGCGCGGACTCATGGCAAAGCTTTAGCATGTCTCGGCTTTCCTGTATGGGACTGGCCATGAGCCTGAACCGTACCGTGGCATTGGTGGGCATGATGGGCGCCGGCAAGACCTCCGTCGGCAAGCGCCTTGCCGCGCGCCTGGGGGTACCGTTCAAGGACGCCGACCACGAGATCGAGGAGGCTGCCGGTCTCACCGTGGCGGAGATTTTCGAAAAGCATGGCGAGCCGGAATTCCGCGCCGGCGAGCGGCGGGTGATCGCCCGGCTGCTGGCGGAGCCGCCGCATGTCCTGGCCACCGGCGGCGGCGCCTATATGGATGCCGCCACCCGCGCCGCCATGAAGGAAAAGGCCTTCACGGTCTGGCTCCGCGCCCCGGTCGATCTGCTGCTGGCGCGCGTGGCGAAGCGCCCGACCCGGCCGCTGCTGAACAACAGCGATCCCAGGGGCACGCTGGAACGCCTGCTGGCCGAGCGCGAGCCGACCTATGCCGAGGCCGACTTCACCCTGGACAGCATCGAGGGACCGCACAGCGTCGCGGTCGAACAGGTGCTGGATGAACTGAAAAGCCGCGGTCTGGCGGCGGAAGAAGCCACGACATGAGCGAGATCATCTCCGTCGGCCTGGGCGCACGCGCCTATGACATCCATGCCGGCGCCGGCATGTTGCGCCAGGCCGGCGCCCTGCTGAAGCCGTTGACGAAGGCCACCGTGCTGCCGGTGGTGACGGACGAGCATGTGGCCAGGCTTCACCTGGAAACGCTGCTGGACAGCCTGCGCGGCGCGGGCCTCACCGGAAAGCCGATCGTCCTGCCGCCGGGCGAGGGCAGCAAAAGCTTCGCCGGGCTGGAACGGGTGACCGGCGAATTGCTGGAGATGGGCATTGACCGCGCCGGACTGGTGATCGCCCTGGGCGGCGGCGTCATCGGCGACCTTACCGGCTTCGCCGCCGGCGTGCTCAAGCGCGGTGTCGCCTTCGCCCAGATTCCCACCACCCTGCTGGCGCAGGTGGATTCCTCGGTCGGGGGCAAGACCGCGATCAACGCGCCCCAGGGCAAGAACCTGATCGGGCTTTTCCACCAGCCGCGCATCGTCATCGCCGATGTCGGCCTGCTCTCCACCCTGCCCCGGCGTGAATTGCTGGCGGGTTATGCCGAAGTGGTGAAGTATGGCGCCCTGGGCGACGCCGATTTCTTCGACTGGCTGGAGGCCAGCGCCGCCGCCGCGCTTGGCGGCGACCAGGCGGCGCTGCTGCATGCGGTGGCGCAATCCTGCCGCATGAAGGCCGCCATCGTCGCCCGCGACGAGCGCGAGACCGGCGAGCGCGCCCTGCTCAATCTCGGCCATACCTTCGGCCATGCGCTGGAAGCGGCCACCGGCTTCTCGGACAGGCTGCTGCACGGAGAAGGCGTCGCCATAGGCATGGCCCTGGCCTTCCGGCTCAGCCACGGGCTGGGACTTTGCCCGGGTCAGGACGCGGAACGATTCGCCCGTCATCTGCGGGCGGTTGGCCTGCCCGCCTCCATCGCCGACATTGCCGGGGCGCGGCCCTCGGCGGAGGAACTGCTGGCCCACATGGCGCACGACAAGAAAGTGGCCGACGGCAAGCTTACTTTCATCCTGGTCCGGGGGATCGGGCGGGCCTTCATCACCCGCGACGTGCCGGTGGACGCGGTGCGCGATCTCCTGGCTGCCTGAAAACTGGCAGTGTGGTCGCCCTCGAGGTGGACCCCATGTTCCTTTTCTATGCCTTC
>CAZYGO010000174.1:0-3277 GCA_964647455.1 uncultured Rhizobium sp. | reverse complement strand
TGCCGGTCTGGCGGCAGAAGCTCTTCAGGCTGGAGGCCTTGCCGTCGGGAGCGCTGAGGTTGGAGGCATAACCGTTCGACTTCAGCATCATCCGCTCGGGCATGTGCTTGCGCCACAACTCCATCGGGCGGCCGAAGATGCGGAAGCGGACATTGCTGGCGGCCAGATGCGCGGCCAGGGACAGGCCATAGGGGCCTGTGCCGATGATGGCCACTTCACATGTTTCACTCTGGGCGCGCCGTGCCTGGGGCTGGCTCATGGCGGTACACTCGTTCCGTTCTGGGCCGGAAAACCCGGCTCGGGGTTGCTTCTGGCAACTTCCAATCCAGTTCCGTGCCAGCGCGAACGACCCGCAGGTGCGGCCGGCGAGAGGCTGCGGAGTGAACTTTCATTAACAAAAACAATGGTTTGATGCGGTAACAGTCGGCAATATCTTATCAGTCGCCCTTTGCACCGCAGCAAGGCCTACTGCGGCCTCAACATCACAGCCGAGGGGCTTTTTCTTGTTTCTTCGCCGCCGGGTGCCTGAATCGGGTCCGCTGAAAGCCGCTGTCGTCGGCGCGGGCGCCTTCGGCCGCCACCATGCCGCCAAATACGCCGCCATGGCCGACAAGGGCGTCTGCCTGTTCGCCGTCGCCGATCCCGGCGCCGAGGCGCGCGCCACCATCTCGTCCCGCCATGACGGCGTGCTGGTCGTTTCCGACTGGCGCGAGCTTTTGGGCAAGGTGGACCTGGTCAGCGTCTGCTCGCCCGCCATCACCCATTATGAAATCGTCAAGGCCTTCCTCAATGCCGGCGCCCAGGTGCTGGTGGAAAACCCCATCGCCACGGCGCGCGAGGAAGCCGCCGACCTGCTGGCCATCGCCGCCGAAAGCGGCCGCGTTCTCACCGTCGGCCACCAGGAGCGCTTCGTCTTCGCCCGCACCGGCCTGCTCGATCTCGATGCCACGCCGCTGGAAATCACCTGCTGGCGCCAGGGCCCCTGGACCGGCCGCGGCGACGACGTTTCCGCCGTGCTCGACCTGATGATCCACGACCTCGACCTGGTGCACACGCTGGTGCCGGGCCCGGTTGCCGCCGTCACCGCGCGCGGCTTTGTCGAATATGGCCCCTTCGCCGACGAAGTCTCGGCCACGGTCACCTTCGCCGGCGGCACCATCGTCCATCTGGAGACCAGCCGCGTCGCTTCCGAGCGCAAGCGCGGCCTCAAGGCGGTCTATGCCGATGGCGTCGTCGAGATCGATTTCCTCACCCGCCAGGTCACCAACACCACGCCGCGCCCGCTCGGCGTCTTCGAGATGGGCGATCCGCTGGGTGAATCCGTTTCCGGTTTCGTCGCGGCCGTGAAGGGCCAGGCCCCCGTCCTGGTCACCGCCCAGCAGGCGGCCCAGGCGCTGGATACCGCCCTTCTGATCGAGGAAGCGGCCGGTGTCTCCCAACCCCTGCCGGTGACCGAACGCCGCGTCGCAGCGGCTGGCTGAACCTCGGCGCGCTCCAGGAAGCCACGCTCGCGCTGGTCTAGTGCCTGCCTGCCGGGCGGGTTAAACACTGTCCATGGCTGACCGTTTCCGCATTGCGCTGGCCCAGTTGAACCCGGTGATGGGCGACATCGCGGGCAATCTCGCCCGCGCCCGCGCCGCCCGAGACCAGGCGCGCGATGCCGGCGTCATTCTCTTTTCCGAACTTTTCATCACCGGCTATCCGCCGGAAGACCTGGTGCTGAAGCCCGCCCTGCAGGCGGATGTCCGCGAGGCGATCGAGGCCCTGGCGCGCGACACCGGCGATGGCGGCCCGGCGGTGCTGATCGGCGCCCCCTGGCGGGAGGAGGGCCGGCTCTACAATGCCGTGCTGCTGCTGGACGAAGGCCGCATCGCCAACCGGACCTTCAAGGTGGACCTGCCCAATTACGGCGTCTTCGACGAGAAGCGCGTCTTCGCCGCCGGCCCGGTGCCGACGCCGATGCGGGTACGCGGCATCCATCTGGGCGTTCCGGTCTGCGAGGACATCTGGACCGCGCGGGTTTGCGCCGACCTGGTGCAGGGCGGCGCGGAAATCCTGGTGGTGCCGAACGGCTCGCCCTTCGAGGCCGGCAAGGAGGATGTGCGCCTGGACCTGGCGCGAGCCCGCGTGCACGAAACCGGCCTGCCGCTGGTCTATCTCAACCAGCTTGGCGGCCAGGACGAGCTGGTGTTCGACGGCGCTTCCTTCGCGATGAACGCCGATGGCGCCATCGCGCTGGCGCTGCCGGGCTGGGAAGAGAAGGTCGCGGTCAGCGACTGGTCGCGCGGCGCGGACGGGAAATGGCACTGTGCCCCCGGCGACAAGTTCGTGCCGGAAAGCCGCCAGTCCCAGGTCTATCACGCCATGATGCTGGGCCTGCGCGACTATGTGAACAAGAACCGCTTTCCCGGCGTGGTGCTGGGGCTTTCCGGCGGCATCGACAGCGCGCTCTCCGCCGCCGTGGCGGTGGATGCGCTGGGCGCCGCCCGCGTGCGCTGTGTCATGCTGCCCTCGCGCTATACCAGCCGGGAAAGCCTGGAGGATGCCGATGCCTGCGCCCGCCTGCTTGGCGTGGACTATGGCACGGTGGAGATCGAGCGCGCCGTCGCCGCGATGGGCGAGACCCTGGCGGGCGAATTCGCCGGCCGCGCTGCCGATACCACCGAGGAAAACATCCAGTCGCGCCTGCGCGGGGTGATCCTGATGGCGCTGTCCAACAAGTTCGGCCCGATGGTGCTGACCACCGGCAACAAGAGCGAGATGAGCGTCGGCTACGCCACCCTCTATGGCGACATGTGCGGCGGCTACAATGTGCTGAAGGACATCTACAAAACCGAAGTGTTCCGGCTTTCCCGCTGGCGCAACGAAAATTCCCCGGCCGGCGCGCTGGGGCCGCGCGGCCGCGTCATTCCTGAGCGCATCATCGAAAAGCCGCCCTCCGCCGAACTCAAGCCCAACCAGACCGACCAGGATTCGCTGCCGCCCTACGACATCCTCGACGGCATCCTGGAATGCCTGGTCGAGCAGGAGTGCAGCTTCGAGGATACGGTGGCGAAGGGCTACGATCCAGTCACGGTCAAGCGGGTGGAGCATCTGCTCTATGTCAGCGAATACAAGCGCCGCCAGGCCCCGCCGGGGGTGAAGATCAGCCCGCGCAATTTCGGCCGTGACCGCCGCTATCCGATCACCAATGCCTTCCGGGATGCGCGATGAGGGTCACCGTCCGCTTCGCCCCGTCGCCCACGGGCCTTCTGCATGTCGGCAACGCCCGCACGGC
>CAZYGO010000173.1:0-4486 GCA_964647455.1 uncultured Rhizobium sp. | reverse complement strand
AGCTGCTTGTAGAGCGGCAGCACGCTCGGCAGCTCGTCCATGTTGACCAGGATTTCGCGCTCCGGGTTGGAGACGATCCGCCCTTCGGCGTCGCGATAGGTGAGACCCTTGATGGTAGACCAGTCGGCGCCGTTGGCCAGTTCCTGAATGGTGAAGTCGTATTCGTTGCGGGCGACGAAATCGAGCGCCGGGCAGGCTTCCATGCTCTGCACCGGCTCCACCGCCACCTTGGCCCCGATGAAGCCGATCTTCGCGGCCGGGTTGAGATCGCGCACCATCTGGGCCGTGCGGATGTCGGATTTGAAGCTGGGCGTCGAGGTATGGATCACGATCAGTTCGTGCGCCTTCACCTCCGCCTCGATGTCCTTGAAGGAAAGATTGTGCGGCGGCGCGTCGATCAGGCGCGAGCCGGGCACCATGGCGGCGGCCTGCGCCAGCCAGGTGGGAAACCAGAAGGATTTGACTTCGCGCTTCATCTGGTAGCGGGCGCCCGCGCCGCCGTCATACCCGTCAAAAGAGGGAGCCTGGAGGAAAAGCGACTTCATCGGCATGAGGGTGGTCCCTTGGTCAAATCTGCGACATGGCGCCGGTCGGCTCGATCCCGAACCGGCTACCGCGCCAATGCACCGTCTCGCCGAACAGCGAGTTGACGAAAACGGCGAAGCTGAGGAGATCGCGCAAGGGCAGCAGCCAGGCGGGGCCGGCAGCGGTGCCGAAGGCGCGGTCGATGGTGTATTTGAGGGTCAGCCGCGCACCCAGCGTCACGGCCAGGGCGGCAAGCCCGGCCGGCGCGAAATCCAGCAGCAGGGCGCTCATCAACGCGAACGCGAACCCGAATGTGACGATGCTGCCGGCATTGCCGGCGGGATCGAGGCTGTGAATGGTGCGGCGCCAGCGCTGTTCATGCCGGAACAGGGCACCGAAGCTGGGTTCGCAGGCGGTGTGGGCGACACCCAGGGCCGGCATCGCCAGGGTATAGCCGGCTTCGCGCACCGCGCGACCGATATGATAATCGTCCGCGAGGCAGTCGGCGAAGGCGGCAAACCCGCCGATTTCTTCCAGGGTCTCGCGGCGGAGCGCAATGGTGGATCCGAAACATGGCGCCGCAAGGCCCAGCGACGTTCCGACCACGACATTGGGCAGGAAGTCGTAGGAGCTGCCCATCGCCGCCAGCTTCGACCAAAGGCCCTTTTCGCCCGCTGCCGCTTCGCCGGTGTAAAGGCAGGTGACGACACCGACCCCGGGACGGGCCAGGGCACCGGACACCTGCGTCAGCCAGTGCGGCGCCACCGCGATGTCGCTGTCGGCCAGCACCAGGATGGCGTGCTTGGCGGCAGCCTGCATGTTGATCAGGTTCGAAACCTTGCCGTTGGCGCCGTGCAGCGCGGAATCCGCCACCAGCACCATGTCGAGCGCCGGATATCGCGCCTGCAGCGCCTTCACCACCGGAACGGCGGGATCGGCTTCGTCATGGACGCCAAAGACGATCTGCAGCGGCCCGGCATGATCCTGGCGGCAGAAGCTTTCCAGATTCTCGAACAGGCCGGGTTCGGCGCCATGCAGCGGCTTGAGGATGGTGACCGGCACCGGCGCATGCTCGTGCTGCGCCCGCACCCGCATGAAGCGGCGCACCTGCAAGGTGGCGAACAGCGCGTAGCCGGCGCCCAGAAGCGAGAACGCCGCCAACGTCCAGCCGACGATGTGGAAAAGCTGCGCCATGTCCTAGCCCGGTCGCGAACCACCCCAGGTTCGGCCTCTACTTAGTCTTTCGCACCCGCAGCGCCAAGGCTTTTGCTGTTACCGATTGCGACAGGCTTTCTGGTTAAGCCATTGATTTCAATGGCCTCGGAACCGGAAGGCTGCGACCGGGCGGCCACAACGCCCAGCGGATGGAACAGAACCGGGCCCGCCATGCTAGGACAGGCGCGATTTGACCATGAAAACCAACCTTCGGATCGGCCCTGTCTCCATCCCCGGCCGGGTGCTTTGCGCGCCCATGACCGGGGTTACCGACCTGCCGGCGCGGCGCATCGCCGTGGCCGAAGGCGCGCCCTATGTCGCCACCGAAATGGTGGCTTGCGACGCTTTTGCGCGGGGCCGTCCCGATGTGGTGCGGCGGGCCGCCGGTGAAGATTTGCCGCTGCGCGTGATCCAGCTGGTCGGCCGCGATCCCCAATGGGTGGCGGCGGGCGCGAAGCTGGCGCAGGAGGCGGGCGCGGACATCATCGACCTGAATTTCGGCTGTCCGGCCAAGGAGGTCACCGGTGCCCTGTCAGGATCGGCGCTGATGCGCGAACCGGAACTGGCGGAACGCATCATCGGTGCGGCGGTGGATGCGACCTGCCGCCCCGTCACGCTGAAGATGCGGCTGGGCTGGGACGAGAAAAGCCGCAACGCGCCGGAACTTGCAGCCAGGGCCGAAGCGCTGGGCGTGCGCGCCATCACCGTCCATGCCCGCACCCGCAGCCAGTTCTACAGGGGCGCGGCCGACTGGGATGCGGTGGCGGAGGTTCGCAAGGCGACCACCCTGCCCCTGATCGTCAATGGCGACATTGTCTGCGCCGCCAGCGCCCGCGCGGCATTGGCGCGTTCCGGCGCCGATGCGGTGATGATCGGCCGCGGGTCCTATGGGCGGCCCTGGGCGGCGGCGGCCATCGACCGGGCTCTCAATAACCCCGCGGATGACGCGGCCATTGAGCCCGGCCTCGGCCATCGGCTGGAGGTTGCGCTCAAACATTTCAGCGACACGCTCTCCTTTTATGGCGACGCGCTGGGGCTGAAAATATTCCGCAAGCATCTGGGCTGGTACGTCGAACAGGCTTTTATGCCTGCCGATCCCGCCTTGCGCCGTGCGGCAAAGGCAAATCTGTGCCGCATCGACCATCCGCGGGCGGTGGAATCGGCGCTTGCCGCACTTTGGTCCGAAAAGCCCCTTTCAATCCCCGCACCGGTGACTATGTAGAGGCCTTCGGCGCCGCAATATGGGCGTGGGGCATGACCATTATATATGCGGCGGCTGCATGAGCGCCGTGGTGAAGGGGATTTCGATGCATCGGCTTGTTCTGATGGCGGCGGTGGCCGGCGCGGTCGCGCTTTCGGGGTGCGGCAAGCAGAGCGGCGGCGCTCCGCCCAAGATGCCGCCGCAGGCCGTTGGCATCGTCACCATCGCCGAGCAGCCGGTGGCGCTGGTCTCCGAGCTGCCGGGACGCACCAGTCCCTTCGCCGTTTCCGAGGTGCGACCGCAGGTCAGCGGCATCGTCAAGCAGCGCCTGTTCGTGGAAGGCTCCCATGTCCGGGCCGGGCAGGTGCTCTACCAGATCGATCCGGCGCCCTATCAGGCCGCCTATGACAGCGCCGCCGCCACGGTGAACAGCACCCGGGCCAAGGCGGCGCGCTATGCCGCGCTGCTGAAGCAGAATGCCATAAGCGCCCAGGACGCCGACGATGCCGAGGCTGCCTACAAGCTGGCCACCGCCAATGCCCAGGCCGCGCGCATCAACCTGGACTATACCCGCATCACCGCACCGATCTCCGGCCGTATCGGCGCTTCCGCCGTCACCCCGGGCGCGCTGGTGACGGCCAACCAGGCCACGGCGCTTGCCACCATCTCGACCCTCGATCCGATTTATGTCGACATCGACCAATCCAGCAACGAACTGCTGGCTCTGGAGCGGCAGATCAAGAACGGCAATGCCAGCGCGGACTCCGCACCGGTGTCGCTGAAACTGGACGGCGGCGCTTCCTATGCCCACCAGGGCAAGCTGCAATTCACCGATGTGACGGTGGATCCCACCACCGGGGCGGTGAAGCTGCGGGCGCTCTTCCCCAATCCCGAAGGGCTCCTGCTGCCCGGCCTCTATGTCCGCGCCACGGTCACGCAAGGCATCGACACGCACGGCATTCTGGTGCCGCAGTCGGCCATCGGCCATGACGCCAGGGGCGAACCCTATGTTCTGACCGTGGACGCGCAGAACATCGCGCGCCTCACCCCGATCAAGACCGGCCGCGCCATTGAGACCAGCTGGCAGGTGCTTTCGGGCCTCAAGGCCGGCGACAAGGTGATCGTGGAAGGTCTGGCGAAGGTGCAGCCGGACATGCCGGTCATGCCGCAGCCCGTCGCCGCGGCGAAGAAGTAGGTACGGCAGATGGGCCTTTCCCGCTTCTTCATCGACCGCCCGGTCTTCGCCTGGGTCATCGCCATCGTCATCATGCTGGCCGGCGGCATCGCCGCGTTTTCGCTGCCGGTCGAGCAGTATCCCGACATCGCCCCGCCGCAGATCGCCATCAGCGCCTTCTATCCCGGTGCCGACGCCCAGAGCCTGCAGAACTCGGTCACCCAGGTGATCGAGCAGCAGCTCAACGGGCTGGACAATTTGCTCTATTTCTCTTCCTCGTCCACCGCCGACGGGGCCGCCGTCATCACCGCGACCTTCGCGGCGGGAACCGACCCCGACATTGCCCAGGTGCAGGTGCAGAACAAGGTGCA
>CAZYGO010000172.1:0-6319 GCA_964647455.1 uncultured Rhizobium sp. | reverse complement strand
CCTGGCTGCCGTCCGGCAGGGTGCTGCTCGCGTCAACGGCAACCTTCTTGAGCCGGCCGCCGGCGTCATACTGCTCCAGCGCGATGCCCCAGGGATCGATCCGCTTGTGGCAGGAAGCACAGGCCGGGGCGCTGCGGTGCTGCTCGATGCGCTGGCGCAGGGTCAGGCCCTTGGCGTCTTCCTTCAAGGGCGGAACGTTCGGCGGCGGATTGGGCGGCGGCTCGGCGATGACCTTGCGGGCGAGCCAGGCGCCGCGCCGGACGGGATTGGATTCGCGCCCGTCCGACAGTCCCGCCAGCACCGCCGCCTCGGTCAGCATGCCGCCCAGGTCCGGACGCTTGGGCCGGATCGCAACGAAGTTGAAGCCGCTGTTCACCTTGCCTTCCAGCCCGTAGTAGCTGGCCACCGGCTCGTTGGCGAGGATGAAGTCCGGCGCCACCAGGTCGCGCACCGGCCGATTGTTCGCGACCAGGTAGCGCACCGTTTCGACCGGCTCGCGCGCCAGGTTCGCGCGCATGAAGCGCGTCAGATCGGGAAACTGGCGGCGATCCGGCTCCAGGACCTGGAATTTGTCCAGGCTCATCCATTGCGGCACGAATTCATCCAGGAAGCCGGAGAATTTGGGATCGGCGATCATGCGCCGGACTTCGCCGTCCAGCTGGGCGCGCAGGGTTCCGGCGGCGGCAAGCCGCAACAGCCGCGCATCGGGCGGGCCGTTCCACAGGAAATAGGAAAGCTTGGACGCCAGCTCGTAGCCGTCGAGCGGCTCGGGGCCGGGCGTGGCGCTTTTCTCGACCAGAAAGAGGAATTGCGGCATGGTCAGCGTCACGATCAGGGCATCCTTGATGCTGCCCTGGAAGTCCCGCCCCGCGGCGGCGGATGCCGCGTAAATGCGGAAGATCGCGTCTTCTTCCGCTTTCGTCGCCGGA
This sequence comes from uncultured Rhizobium sp., assembly GCA_964647455.1. GTDB lineage: Bacteria > Pseudomonadota > Alphaproteobacteria > Micropepsales > Micropepsaceae > Rhizomicrobium. The sequence goes on along the minus strand of CAZYGO010000172.1, from coordinate 5,390 downwards.
CGGCGGAAAGCACGCGTGGCGAAGCGATTGATGATGTCGCGTGCCTTCGCCGCGTCGTTCGCGCCTCTCGCCGTCATCAGGTTGCGGTAGGCGGTGGTCGGCCAGCGGTCCAGCAGCGGGCCTTCGAATTGCACCGAATGGATCAGCAGGCGCGGCATGTCGCGGCTGTCGGTATATTCGCTGTGGACGTAGATCTGGCGGATGCCGGAAATATAGTTCGCGTCGGTGGCATCGACTTCGGGATTGGGGAAGTTGCGCATGGCGCCTTCGAAGACGTAGCGCTTCAGATCGGTGCCGGGCACCGGCTGCGGCGCGCCGACCAGGGCCATGGTGTCGCCGCAATCGCGGCGGAAGCCCAGATAGATGCCGAGCCTGGGCGCGCGCTTCTCGAAAGCCGCAAAGCGCTGGAACAGGGCGTCGCGCGCGTCCAGCGGCGTCAGCACCAGCCGGACGGGACGCTTGAGGGCGCCAAGCGTCGCCGTGATCGGATAATCCCCCGCCGCCAGCCGCACCGCCAGGAAGGCAGGCTGCGCCGCCCGGCCGGTGAATTGCCGCCCGCCGATCTCCAGGTTGAGGAGCGGACCGGCCGCGCGGGGCCCGCCATTGCCCCGCGCAACGGGCTTGGGCAGTTCCACGCCGGGTATCGCAAGGGCGGCGATTTCCGCCGGCGCGAGCGCCCGGTTGTACATCCGGAATTCATCCAGATCGCCGAGATAGGATTCCTGGCCCGGGCTGGCGCCGATCAGCAGCTCGGTCTTGTAGCCAAGGTCCGCCGGCCCGGTCGTTCCGCGTCCCACCAGCACGCCATTCACATAGATGCGCGTCTGGCCGGGGCCGCGGCCGACGCTCACCGCCACATGCTGCCAGGTGTTCAGCAGGACGCCGTTTTCGCTGACGGTCTGTCCGTTGGACTTGCCGCCTGGGCCATAGGAAAAGAACTGGATGCCGCCATTGGCGGTTTCGATCGCCCAGCCCTGGCCATCGATCGCCCGGGCGCTGGCCAGCCCCTGGGCGCGGAAACCTGCCTTGATCCAGCCGCTGATCGTGAAGGCGCCGGTGCCGACATTCCGCTTGTCGTCATAGGGCACGGCGACGGCATCGATCTCCGAGCCGAAATGCACGCCCTTGCCGAAGGGCGTGTCCACCGGCACCGCTTCGCCGCGCAGCTTCCAGTCGGGACCGGCGGTTTCCATTTTCCACTCGCCGACCAGCCCGTCGGCCAGGCGCGATTTGTCGGGCGTGGGGGAAGGCGCCCCTTGCCCCGCCTGCGGGTAAACATCCACCTGATACACGCCCGGCTTTGCGATGTGCGCCGAACGGCTGCCGGCGGCGATGGTGACGGCGTTGCCGCCCGCTTGCGGGCGGGCCGCCGCGCCGGCATCCAGCAGCAACCCGTCATCATAGCGGGCCGCCATGACGGTAATGCGGAAGCGTCCGTCGGCGGGCAGCTCGCGCACGGCGATCTTGAAGTTGGCCTTGGGGCCGAACCCATCCGAACCGTCGGCCGCAACGCTCGGAATGGCGGGACGCAGCAGCAGGCCTTGCGGCACCGAATCCCACGCCTCGCCCTTGGGATAGCCATTGCTGCCCCGGAAATCCGCGAACACCGCGTGATAGATGCTGTTGAACTCGCGCCAGCCGCGCACGGTGGCGTTGCCCAGATAGCCTTCGATGAACTTCAGGTGGGTCTGCATCCGGAAGGGCGTGAAGGCGAAAGGCTTGGCCGGCGTCAATTCCGTGACCTTGAAATTCTCGGGCTCCAGCAGGGTGCTGCCGGGTCCCAGGATCAGCCGGTCGGGGATCGGGTTGCTGTTGACGCGGGTGCCGAAATCCAGGCGGAAGCTTTCGATCACCGGCTTTTTCTTCGGATCGGTGATGACGCGCGAAAGCGCCTTGTCGGCGATTTCGAAATAGGCCTCGGTCTGTGACGGCGAAAGCTCGAGCCGGGCCTGGTTGTTTAGGAAACCTTCCTTAGACATGGCGTCCGGCGGCAGGATGTCGGCGACATTGTCATCCAGCATCAGCAGCTGGCGCAGCGTGTTGCCGTATTGCGCCACCGTCAGCCGGCGCACCAGGCCGTTCTTCGGGGTCGGCCGCGTGCGGGCATAATCCAGCGCATGATCCAGCCACGCCTTCATCGACTGGCGCTCGACCGGCGTGGGCTGGTGCGCGGAGGCGGGCGGCATCGTGCCGTCGGCCACGCGCCTTTCGACCCGCTCCCAGGTTTCCATCTGCTGCTCGTCCATGGCGCCCGTCAGCTGGTCGACGCGCAGGCCGGCAACCGCGGCGTCGCCCTTGTGGCAGCCCATGCAGTTCGTCGCCAGGAAAGGCTGGGCGGTCGCCGTGAACGAGGCTTCGATCGCCTGCCCGGAATTCAATGGCACCTGCGCGGCCAGGTGCGGCACCGCCAGAAGAATGCCCGGCACGCTCAGGGCAATGGCGAAGCCCAGGGTAAAAGTGAATTTCGGCGGCAAACGGGTCATCTGCGTCCCTCGCAGCTCATGGTTCGCCCTTGCCGACGCCAGAAGCCGTGTTCTTTTCTATTTGTCTGACAATAGCATGGGCCGTCCGCCGGGGCAACGAAGGCCGGCGCATCCGGGCCGCGGCGGACGGGGGCGGCCCGGAGCGGCTGTCAGCATAATTTCAGCAACATTCCGGCAGAAGAATTCGCCATGCGCTGGGTTCCTGCCGCCTTTTGCCTGCTTTTCGCCGTTTCGGTGGCCCGGGCCGCCGAACCGCCCAGCCGCTACCATCTGCCGACCGATTTCGAGGGCGCCGTGGACCAGGACGGCGCCCGCGCCGCGGTGAAGCGCGGCGATGCCGCGCCGTTCCTGGAAATCCTGCGCAAGGTTCGGCCGCAGCTTCATGGCGAGATCGTCGGCCAGAAGCTTGAGCAGCATCAAGGCGTATGGCTCTACGAATTCCGTATCGTCGCGCCGGATGGCCACATGCATTACGTCCATTTCGAGGCCCGCACCGGGCGGCCTTATACGGTGAGGCCGCTGCAATGAGGGTTCTGCTGGCCGAGGATGATGCGCGCCTGGCGCGCAACCTGTGCGAGGCGCTGGGGCCCGCGGGGTTTGCGGTGGACCATGAGCCCGATGGCCGCGAAGTCTGGTTCCGCGGCGATGTCACCGATTATGACGCGGTCATCCTCGATCTTGGCCTTCCCAGGATGGACGGTCTTTCCATTCTCCGGAAGTGGCGCGCCGGGGGGCGCGATTTTCCCATCCTGATCCTGACTGCGCGCGGCGACTGGACCGACCGGGTGGAAGGCATCGAAGCAGGCGCCGACGACTACCTGCCCAAGCCGTTCCAGATGGCGGAACTTCTGGCGCGGCTGCGCGCGCTGCTGCGCCGGGCCGCCGGAAAGCCGTCGCCGGTGCTCACGGTCGGCAACGTCGCGATCGACCTGCGCCACATGACGGTGATGCAGGCGGGCCGCCAGGTGGACCTGACGCCGCAGGAATACCGGCTGGTCAGCTATCTGGCGCACAATGCCGGCCGCGCCGTGTCCCAGTCCGAACTGCTCGATCACATTTATGCCGGCGACACGGCGCACATGACCAACGCCATCGAGGTTCTGGTCGGGCGGGTGCGGCGCAAGCTCGGTGCCGATCTGGTCGAGACACGCCGCGGCTTCGGCTATGTCCTGCGCGGAGCAGGGCCATGAAGCAGGTCTCCCTGCGCCGCCGCATGATGGTGTTCTCCGCCATCGCCATCGTCATCTCGCTGACGGCGGCCCATTTCGCGCTCACCGCCCTGTTCGAGCGTCATGTGACGCGGCACTATGACGAGGAGCTGCAATCCTTCCTGCGCCAGCTGGCGGGCTCGGTCGAGTTCGGGCCTGACGGCAGGATCACGCTGGGCCGGCCGCTGCAGGACGCCCGCTTCGATGAACCGCTGAGCGGCCTTTACTGGCAGATCGAGGAGGATTCGAGCGGCCTGGTCATGGGATCGCGCTCGCTCTGGGACACCCATATCCCGCTGCCCAGGGATGTGGTGCCGCTGGGCGCGGTTGACAGCCATGTGCTTGCGGGGCCGCGCGGTTCGCCCGTGCGGGTTCAGGAACGGATGATCGCCTTCGACCTGCCCCAGGGCACGCGCATGCTGCGCATGGCGGTGGCGATGGACAGGGCGCAGATCGCGGCCGCCAGCGGCGCCTTCGCGCGCGACCTCTGGCCGTTCATGACGGTGATGGGCGTCCTGCTGCTGGCGGCGGCCTGGGTCTGCATCGGAATCGGTCTCAAGCCGCTCGACAGCATCCGCCGCAACCTGAACGCCGTGCGCACCGGCGCCAGCCGCCGCCTGGCCGGCGGGCTACCTTCCGAAGTCGCACCGCTGGTCGACGAGGTCAACGCGCTGCTCGCGGCGCAGGAGAAGACCCTGGCGCTGGCGCGCGCCCGCGCCGCCGACCTGGCGCATGGACTGAAGACGCCGCTGGCGGTGCTGCAATCCGACGCCGAGCGCCTGCGGGCGCGGGGCCAGCACGATATCGCCGGCGACATGGGCGAACTCGCCGCCCGGATGCGCCGCCATGTGCAGCGCGAACTGACGCGGGCGCGGGCGCGCGACGGCGATGCCGCCCCGGTTGCGCTGCTGCCGGCGGCCGAGCGGCTGGTCGCTTCGCTGCGCCGGACGCCGCATGGCGAGCGGTTGCAATGGACGCTGGCCGTGCCGGCGGGGTTGCGGGTCGCCGCGGGCGCGGAAGATCTCACCGAGCTTCTGGGCAATCTGCTGGACAATGCCGCCAAGTGGGCCGCCGCCGCCGTGCGCATCGAGGCGGAGGCGAGCGCGGACATCGCCGTCATCCAGGTGCTGGATGACGGCCCCGGCGTGCCGCAGGACGCGCTCGGCTCCCTGACGGGCCGCGGCGTCAGGCTGGACGAGGCCGTGCCGGGCCATGGCCTGGGCCTGGCGATCGCCCGCGACATCGCCGAGGCCTGCCATGGGGCGCTGTCCGTCTCCAACCGCGCCGGCGGCGGTTTCGCCGCGCGCATCGAACTGCCCCTCAAGCAAAGAAACCTGATTCATGCCTAAAGCCCCGCTCGCCGTCCTCGCGTTGCTGCTGTCCGGCGCCGCCGTCCAGGCGCGCATCCTGCCTTTGACGCCCCAGCAGATGCAGCGCCTCGCCATCCGCACAGAGCAGGTACGTCCGGCGGCGACACAGCCGGCGATCTCTGTGCTGGGGCGCGTGACGCCGGCCCCGGATTCGCATGTGCCGGTTTCCGCGCCTTTCGCGGGTTCGGTGCAGAGCCTGCTGCGGCTGGAAGGCGCGGTCGTGAAGAAGGGTGACGTCCTGGCATCGATCGCCAGCAGCGACGCCGCCGCCGCCCGCGGCCGCCTGCAGGCGCAGGAAGCGCAATATGGCAGCGCCAAGGCCGCCGCCG
>CAZYGO010000171.1:0-8851 GCA_964647455.1 uncultured Rhizobium sp. | reverse complement strand
GGGGACGGACGAAAAGGAGAAACCAGCGCCCGCGCGGCGGACAGAAGGACATTTGTCATGACCACCGAATTGCAGAACATCACGATCTTCGACACCACCTTGCGCGACGGCGAGCAATCGCCGGGCGCCGCGATGACCCATGAAGAGAAGCTGCGCATCGCCGAGCTGCTCGACGAAATGGGCGTGGACGTGATCGAGGCCGGCTTTCCCATTTCCTCGCCCGGCGATTTCAAGGCGGTGCAGGAGATCGGCCGGATCGTCAAGCGCGCCAGCATCTGCGGCCTGGCGCGCGCCGGCTTCAAGGATATCGACCGCGCCGGCGAAGCGCTGAAGGGCGCGCGCCGTCCGCGCATCCACACCTTCATCTCCACCTCTCCCGTGCACATGAAGCACAAGCTCAATATGGGCGAGAATGCGGTTCTGGAGGCGATCGGTGCCAGCGTGACCCGGGCGCGCAACTATACCGGCGAGGTGGAATGGAGCGCCGAGGACGCCACCCGCACGGTGCCAGATTTCCTCTGCCGCTGCGTCGACGTCGCCATCAATGCCGGCGCCACGGTGATCAACGTGCCCGACACGGTGGGTTATTCCACGCCGCAGGAATATTTCGAGATCATCAGGATGCTGCGCGAGCGCGTGCCCAATGCCGACAAGGTGGTCTTCTCCACCCATGTCCACAACGATCTCGGCCTGGCGGTGGCCAATTCGCTGGCCGGCGTGCTGGCGGGCGCCCGCCAGGTGGAATGCACCATCAACGGCATCGGCGAACGGGCCGGCAATGCCGCCCTGGAGGAGATCGTGATGGCGCTGAAGGTGCGCAGGGACATCATGCCCTTCTCCACCAACATCAACACCAAGCTGCTCTCCCGCGCCTCCAAGCTGGTTTCGTCCGTCACCGGCTTTCCGGTCCAGTACAACAAGGCGATCGTCGGCAAGAACGCCTTCGCCCATGAAAGCGGCATCCACCAGGACGGCATGCTCAAGCATGTCGAGACCTATGAGATCATGCGGCCTGAGGATGTCGGGGTACAATCCACCAGCCTGATGCTGGGCAAGCTGTCGGGCCGCCATGCCTTCCGCGACAAGCTCGAGGCCATGGGCTATGTCCTGGAAAGTGACGCCTTCGAGGACGCTTTCAAGCGTTTCAAGGAACTGGCCGACAAGAAGAAGCACGTCTTCGACGAGGATATCGCCGCCCTGGTGGACGACGAGATCATGCGTGGCCATGACGCCATCGCCGTCAAGCATCTCCGGGTCGAAAGCGGCACCGGTATCGAGCCGGTGGCGGCCCTCACCCTGACGGTGGAAGGCGAGGAACGCCGCATCACCGCCGAGGGCGACGGTCCGGTGGACGCCATCTTCAAGGCCATCCGTGCGCTGGTGCCCCATACCGCCACCCTGCAGCTGTTCCAGATCAGCGCCGTCACGGAGGGCACCGACGCCCAGGCGACCGTGACGGTCCGGCTGGAGGAGGACGGGCGCACCGTCACCGGCAAGGCGTCGGATACCGACACCATGGCGGTGGCGGCCTATGCCTATGTCAACGCGTTGAACAAACTGATGGTGAAGCGCCAGAAGCTGGCGCCCGAGGCGCTCACCGTCGCACAATGAGACAGGGCGGCCCCGGAAATGCGCCTCCGGGGCTGTTCGTTAACGGAACGGCGCTTGCTTTATCTGGTTTAAGCCTCTCACTCAGGGACACACGTTAAGCATGTTCGGCAGTCTTCTCGGCGCCCTTTCCAGCGACATGGCCATCGATCTGGGCACGGCGAACACGCTTGTCTATGTCAAGGGGCGCGGCATCGTCCTCAACGAGCCGTCGGTGGTCGCCACCATCACCACCCGCGGCGGCAAGAAATCCGTCCGCGCCGTCGGCAACGACGCCAAGATGATGCTGGGCCGCACGCCGGGCAACATCGAGGCCATCCGCCCGATGCGCGACGGCGTCATCGCCGATTTCGAGGTCGCGGAGGAGATGATCAAGCACTTCATCCGCAAGGTGCACAACCGCCGCTCCTTCGCCAATCCCATGATCATCGTCTGCGTGCCGTCCGGCTCCACCGCCGTCGAACGTCGCGCCATCCAGGAATCGGCCCTCTCGGCCGGCGCCCGCCGCGTCTATCTGATCGAGGAGCCGATGGCGGCCGCGATCGGTGCCGGCCTGCCGGTTTCCGAACCCACCGGCTCGATGGTGGTGGATATCGGCGGCGGCACCACCGAGGTGGCGGTGCTCAGCCTGGGCGGCATCGTCTATTCGCGCTCCGTGCGTGTCGGCGGCGACAAGATGGACGAGGCGATCATCGCCTATATCCGCCGCCACCAGAACCTTCTGATCGGCGAGGCCTCTTCCGAACGCATCAAGAAGGAAATCGGCTCCGCCGCGCCGCCCGACGACGGCAATGGCGTCACCATGGAGATCAAGGGCCGCGACCTGCTCAACGGCGTGCCGAAGGAAATCACTATCACCCAGCGCCATATCGCCGAAGCGCTGGCCGAGCCGGTCGGCGCCATCGTCGAGGCCGTGAAGGTCGCGTTGGAGGCGACGCCGCCGGAACTGGCGGCCGACATCGTGGACAAGGGTATCGTGCTTACCGGCGGCGGCTCGCTGCTGGCCAATCTGGACCAGGTCCTGCGCGAGGAAACCGGCCTGCCGGTCTCCATCGCCGACGATCCGCTATCCTGCGTCGCGCTCGGCACCGGCCGGGTTCTGGAAAACACCAAGGGCATGCGCCACGTCCTTTCGACGGCTTTCTAACCAAGACGCGGGGTAGGGGCCGCGTAGCACAATGGCCAACGGTACCTGGAAGATCGCCCGCCGCGGCAATGCCCAGCTTCCCCTGGTCATCGTGCTGGTGCTTGCGGTGGTGCTGGTGCTGGTGGGCAAGGCGCAGAGCGGGCTGTTCGACACCGCCCGGGTCCGCATCACCGATGCGATGGCGCCGCTGTTGGAGGATGTCCGCGCGCCGCTGGACGGCGTCGAGCGCTGGGTCGGCTCCATTGGCGACATCTTCCATGTCTACAGCGAAAATCTCCGCCTCAAGGAAGAAAATGCCCGCCTGCGCCAGTGGCGCAACACCTCGGTGGTGCTTGAAGGGCGCGTCCGGCACTACGAGGCGCTGCTCCATGCCGTTCCCGACCAGAAGCTGAATGCGGTGCTGGCGCGCGTGGTGGGACGGGCCAACCGTCCTTTCCTGCGCACCATGATCCTGGACGCCGGCCGTCAGGACGGCGCAAGGCCCGGCCAGGCGGTGATGGACGAGAAGGGCATGATCGGCCGGCTCTATCTCACCGGCCGGCGGACCAGCTGGGTCATCCTGCTCACCGACATCAACAGCCGGGTGCCCGTCACGGTCGCACCCGGCAATGTGCAGGCGATCCTGGCCGGCGACAATTCCGCCGCCCCCAAGCTCGATCTGGTGCTGTCCACCGCCACGGTGAAGGCCGGCGACCAGGTCGTGTCGTCGGGCGATGGCGGGCTGTTGCCGCCCGGCCTGCCGGTCGGCACGGTGGTGCAGGACGGCAGCGGCTTCCGCGTCGCGCTGCTGGCCGATTCCACCCAGAGCGAAAGTGTCGAGATCCTGAACTTCGCCCGCGCGCCCGAAGCCCTGCCCACCGCGCCGCAGCTTCCGGCCGAAGCCGCCGGCCTCAAGCCCCTGCCGCCGCCACCGCCCGCCGCGCCGATCCCGTCCTCCGCCACCCTGCAGCCCAAGCTGAAGATGCCCGTCATCCCGTCCACGACGACGGCATCCGACAGCTCGGCACCGGAGTAGGCGATGGGCACCACCGAACGCCTCTATGCCCCGGCCTTCCTGCGCTTGCTGGCGGCGCTGGTGCCGCTCCTGTGCGGCCTGGCCGGCGTCGTCGTCGCCAACATCCCGATCTCCTTTGTCGGCGGCGTGGTGCCGCCGCCGCTGCTGGGGCTGATCCCGATCTATTTCTGGTGCCTGGTGCGCCCCGACCTGATGACGCCCGCCGCCGCCTTCGCCATCGGAATGCTGGAAGACGTGATGAGCGGCGCCCCGCCCGGCGTCTGGACGCTGGGCTTCGTGGTTTCCTATGCCGTGGTGGCGCGCCAGCGTGACAGCTTCGCCGGCCTGGCCGGGATCGCCGCGGTGCTGGGCTTCGCCGCCGCCGCGCTGGCCGCCTGCGCCACCGCCACCCTGGCCGTGGCCGTGCTTTATTCCCGGGTACCGCCGCTGGGTGCGATGGGGGCGGAACTGGCCATGACCGTCGCCGCTTACATACCCGGCGCCCTGGCCGTGAGTTCCATCCACCACCGCCTGGTCGGGCCGCTTCGGAGCGATTTCTGATGCCGGTCTTCGACAAGAAGGACAAGAGCCGCTACACCGCCTTCACCCGCCGCACCCTGGGGATGAGCGGCGGCATGGCGGCGGTGTTCGCGGTGCTGGGCGGCCAGCTCTACAAGCTGCAGATCCTCGATGGCGAGGACTACAAGGTCCGCGCCGAGGACAACCGGGTCTCCGAACGGCCGATCTCGCCGCCGCGTGGCCGCCTGATGGACCGCTTCGGCGCCGAACTCGCCAACAACCGCCGCAACTACCGCGTCCTTATCGTTTCCGAACAGGCCACCCAGGGCGTCGCCTCGGCGCTCGACGCCATTGGCAAGCTGATCCAGCTCACAGACCAGCAGAAAAAGAAGGTGATGGGCGAGATCGCCGCCAACAAGAAATTCGTCCCCGTGCCGGTGGCGGAGAATCTCAGCTGGGAGGAGTTTTCCCGCCTCAACCTGCATCTGCCCTACCTGCCCGGCGTGCAGCCCGATGTCGGCGAGACCCGCGACTATCCCTTCGGCAAGGAGATGGTGCATGTGCTGGGCTATGTCGGCTCGGTCTCGCCCGAGGACATGGCCGGCGATGACGGCAGCCTGCTCGACGTGCCCGGCTTCCGTGTCGGCAAGCGCGGCATCGAAAAGGCCTTCGACAAGGATGTGCGCGGCAAGGCCGGCTACAGCAAGGTCGAGGTCGACGCCTATGGCCGCGTCAAGCGCGAGCTGGGCAAGGATCCCGGCCAGGCCGGCCAGGATATCTGGCTCACCCTGGATTGCGAATTGCAGCGCTTTGCCGACCAGCGCCTGGGCGACGAAAGCGCCGCCTGCGTTGTGATGGATGTCGAAACCGGCGATGTGCTCTCGCTGTCCTCGACCCCCGGCTTCGATCCCAACTGGTTCAATGTCGGGTTGACCAACGCGCAGTGGAAGGACCTCACCACCTCCGACTTCAAGCCGCTGCTCAACAAGGTGACCAGCGGCATCTATCCGCCCGGCTCCACCTTCAAGACGGCGCTGGCGCTGGCGGCGGTCGAGGCGGGGATAGCCACGCCCGACTATCGCGTCAATTGCAACGGCGTCTACAATTTCGGCGGCCATGCCTTCCATTGCTGGCAGCACAAGGGCGGCCATGGCAGCCTCGACCTGGAAGGCGGCCTCAAGAACAGCTGCGACGTCTTCTTCTATGAGACGGCGCGCCGGGTCGGCATCGACCGGATCGAGCAGGCCGCCCGCAAGCTGGGGCTGGGCGCGGTCACCGGCATCGAATTGCCGGGCGAGCATTCCGGCCTGGTCCCCTCGCGCGCCTGGAAGCAGAAAACCTACAAACAGGCCTGGCAGCAGGGCGATACGCTGAGCGTCGCGATCGGCCAGGGCTATATCACGGCCACGCCCTTGCAGCTCTGCCAGCAGGCGGCGCGTCTGGCCAGCGGGCGGGCGGTTTCGCCCCGCCTGGTCCATTCGGTGGGCGGCCGGGTGCAGCCGCGTAGCGAGGCGCCCCGGCTGGATTTCTCCGACGAGGCGCTGGCGCGCGTGCGCGTTGGCATGAACCGGGTGATGAACGAGCCGGGCGGCACCGCCTTTGCCTGGCGCATTCCCGATTCCGGTTTCGAGATGGCGGGCAAGACCGGCACGGCCCAGGTGCGCGTCTATTCGCAGGCCGAGCACCAGGCCGGCCTGAAATCGAACGCCAGCCTGCAATGGAGACTGCGCGACCATGCCCTGTTCATCGGCTTCGCCCCGGTGCAGGCGCCCAGATACGCCATTGTCTGCATGATCGAGCATGGCGCCGTCACCGCCCATCCGCATGTGCAAATGGCGCGCGACATCCTGCTTTTCGCCCAGAAGCGCGACACGCTGGGCCGGCCCACCGCCTATCCGGTGACGTCCGCCGCCGCCGGAAGCGCGTTGCCCGCCCGCACCAAGGGCGCCGCCAACCTGACGGGCAGGGAGCCGGGCTGATGGCGATGCGCGCCTATGCCGCCGCCAAGCGCACCCTGTCGGTGGCCGACAAGCTGGCCGAGGTGAACTGGGGCCTGGTGCTGCTGATCACGCTCTGCGCCGGCGCCGGCATCGCCATGCTCTATTCGGTGGCGGGCGGGCAGATGCATCCCTGGGCGCTGTCGCAGCTGGTCAAGTTCATCATCGGCTTCCTGGTGATGCTGGTGGTGGCGACCATCGATGTGCGGGTGTGGATGAGCCTGGCCTATCCCGCTTATGCCCTGGCGCTGCTGCTGCTGGTGGCGGTGGTGGCGGTGGGCCATATGGGCCTGGGCGCCCAGCGCTGGGTCAATATCGGCGGTTTCGACCTGCAGCCTTCCGAACTGATGAAGGTAAGCCTGGTACTGGCGCTCGCCCGCTTCCTGCACGGCAAGAGCGTCGAGGAAGTCTCCAAGCCGCTCAATCTCGGCATCGCGCTGGGCATGATCGCCATTCCCGCCATCTTCGTGGTGCTGCAGCCCAATCTGGGCACCACCCTGATCATCGTCGCCGATGGCTGCGCCCTGCTGTTCCTGGCCGGTCTTTCCTGGTGGTGGATCGCCCCGACGGTGACGGTGGTCGCCGCCGCGGTGCCGCTGGCCTGGCGCTTCCTGCTGCATGACTACCAGAAGGCGCGGGTTGAGACCTTCCTCGATCCCGAAGCCGACGCCCTGGGCAAGGGCTGGAACATCACCCAGGCCAAGATCGCCATCGGCTCAGGCGGTCCGGCCGGCAAGGGATTCCTGGGCGGCACCCAGAGCCGCCTCAACTTCCTGCCCGAGAAGCAGACCGACTTCATCTTCACCAACTTCGCCGAGGAGTTCGGCTTTGTCGGCTCGGTGGCGCTGCTGATCCTGTTCGCCGTCATCATCGGCTATGGCGTGCAGATCGCCATGAGCGCCCGCAGCCAGTTCGCCCGCCTGCTGGCAATGGGCATCACCCTCAACTTCTTCTTCTACATCATGATCAATGGCGCCATGGTCATGGGCCTGATCCCGGTGGTGGGCATTCCCATGCCGCTGCTCTCCTATGGCGGCTCGGCCATGCTGACGGTGATGTTCGGATTCGGGCTCTTGATGAGCGTGCATATCCACCGGCAGGTCGAGATTCCGCGACATTCGGGCGGAATCATATAATCCACAGAAGGATTTACGCTTTTCTGGACAGGGGATACCCCCTTGGCTATAAGCCGCCCTCCCGGTCCTTGAGACCCAGACCGGCGCGTGGGTGATTAGCTCAGTTGGTAGAGCAGCTGACTCTTAATCAGCGGGTCGTAGGTTCGATCCCTACATCACCCACCATTTTCCCCTTTGCCCGGCCGCTCGCCCGAGCTCCCTTTTTAATTCCTCCGGGACCGGCTTCTATGCGCGCTCGCATTCGCGCACCGCAGACGGAGACATGCCATGGCCGAACTCAGGGATAGTACGCACCCCCAATCCCAGGAGGATGTCGCCTTCAAGCTGCTCTACCTGGTGGCCTGGGGGGAGAACATCGACCTGGAAGCCTGGGGCAAGGCTGACCGGGACTGGATTCTGGGCACCTATGCCGAATGCCTGCGGACGGTGAAGAACCCCGATTCCCGTGCCCCCGTGCCGCGGACGCCTCCTGCTGCACCGCAAAAATAGCCGGCCGCGAGCCGATGACTCTTTTGTAATGCTGCAATCGGCTGACCTGAACTTAACGTCACGTCCGTTGGAGCGCTTCGAAGCAATGCATCAACCATGGGAGATGTGCATGTCACGTGAGAAGACTCTTGAAAACATCAGCAATGATCGCCGCGGTTTTTTCCGCACGCTGCTGATCGGCGCCGGCGCCACCGCTGTCGCGGTGCCGCTGATGACGACCCAGTCGCTGGCCCAGAAGGAAGGCGAGGACCCGGTCAACGGCAAGTGCGATGACGGCCTGTTCATCAGCAAGAAGACCGGCAAGTGCGCCAAGAAGAAGGCGCCGCCGCCGGCTCAGTAAGAAAAGCCGTCCGGCCGCGGCCGGACAGGTTAGTATAAGGCGGCCGCGTCTCTGGGGGGAGGCGCGGCCGTTCTTGCGAGGATCGCGCTGCAATGTCCAATCCCAGGGTGCATCCGGCCGTGCTGCTGTCGCCGGTCGAGGATGGCTATGTTGCCTATGATCCGGTCGCCGACCGGCTGCACCAGCTCAATCCGGTGGCGGCGCTGCTGACGGAATTGTGCGACGGCAGCCGCAGCGTCGCCGAAGTCGCGGCCCTGGCCGAACCCTTCCTGCCGCCGGGCGAAGGCGAGGCGGTGGCCAAATGGGTAGCCCAGGCCCGTGAGGCCGGGCTGCTGGTGGACAGCGACGGCGCGGCGGCGGCGGCGGGCGAATTGTCGGCCGAGGAATTGCTGAAGCTGACGCGGCGCCTGCGCGAACGGGGCCAGGTCCGCACTGCCTATATCTGCGGCAAGCGCACGATGGAGCTGGCGCCGGACAATTCCGACGCCTGGTACGACTTCGGCGAGATCTGCCAGTGCGTCGGCCGCCGCGAGGAAGCCCGCGCCGCCTATCAGCGCTATTTCGAGGGCCACCCCGACGATGGCGAGGTCGAGCATCTGCTGATCGCCCTCAGGGACGAGC
>CAZYGO010000170.1:0-11385 GCA_964647455.1 uncultured Rhizobium sp. | reverse complement strand
AGGTGCGTTTCTACCGCACGCTGCAGGCGCCGGAGCGCAATCCCGCCGACCCGCGCAGCTGGGGCGACCAGGCGGCGGAGGCCAAGGCCAACAACCCTTACGGCTTCAACGCCTTCAAGTATCAGGGCGATGCCGTGCCGCGCACCGCCGACCCCAATTTCTCCGAGCCGGGCCACGATCCCTACACCAACCAGCTCACCAACAAGGACATCGCCCGGCTGGTGGACCGCATGGACCGGGTGCGTGCCGCCATCGGCCCGGATATCGACATGGCAATCGAGTGCCACTGGAAATACACCGTCAATGAGGTGATCCAGTATTGCAACGCGGTGGAGCATGTGAAGCCGATGTGGGTGGAAGACCCGACGCCGGCGGAAAACTGGGAAACCATGGTGCGGGTGGCCCATGCCACCAACACCCCGATCTGCACCGGCGAAAACCTCTATCTGCTGGCGGGCTTCAAGGACATCATCATCCACCAGGGTTGCGCCGGCGTGCATCTCGACATCCCCAAGATGGGTGGATTGTGGGAAGCCAAGCGGGTCTCCGACCTGGCCGACCTGTTCGGCATCTGGACGGCGGCGCACAATCCGGCCAGCCCGGTGGGCACCGCCGCCTCCTGCCATGCCGCCGCCTCGATGCGCAATTTCCGCATCCATGAGTTGGCCAACTGGGTGGACTGGTGGCCGACTCTGGTGACGCGGGAAGGCTCCTACTGGAAGGACGGCTATTTCGAGATCGAGGACAAGCCGGGCCTCGGCTTCGACATCAATCCGGATGTGGCCAAGGCCCATCTGGCACCCGGGGAAACATGGTGGGGGTAAGGAGCGGTCCGCGAAGCGGACAAAACGATCCAGTGGATCGTTTTGAGCGACGTGCGCCGCGAGCTTGAGCGAGCGGCCGGGAAGGAAAGCTAAAGGTATGCGCAAATTCCTGATAACTGTATTCTGTGCTGCGATGCTCGCCGCGCCTGCCTTGGCGCAGGTGAAGCAGACCCGTGACCAGATGCTGTTCTATACCGGGCAGTGGAAGGGCGAGCGCTTTGCGGACGGGCGGCCCAAGATTCCCGACGATCTTCTCAGACGGGTGGTGGACGTCTCGATCGAGGATCTCTGGGATTATCTGCGCGACAAGGGCTACAACGCCCAGTTCGACACCGGCTTCGAGATGCTGCATCCCGAGAAGCCCTTTGCCGGGCGGGCGTTGACGGCACAATACATGCCGGCGCGGGGCGACATGACCGACGCCATCGCCGAGGAAGGCCGCCGCGAGGGCAGGGTCAGCGGCAACAACAGCTGGCCGATTGCCGAGTTGCAGCCCGGCGACATGTATGTCGCCGACGGTTTCGGCAAGATCGTGGAAGGCACGCTGATCGGCTCCAATCTTGGTTCGGGCATCGCCGCGCGGTCGAAAACCGGCTTTGTCTTCGATGCCGGCATCCGCGATGCCAAGGAAAATCGCGCGCTGGAGAATTTCAACGGCCTCTACCGCGCCTATGACCCTTCCGCCTGGAAGGACATGACGCTGACCAGCATCAACGCCCCCATCCGCATCGGCCGCGCCGCCGTGCTGCCGGGCGACCTGGTGTATGCCAGCCGCGATGGCGTCGTCTTCATCCCCGCCTTCCTGGCCGAGGACGCCGTCGCCCATGCGGAGTTCATCAGCCTGCAGGATGCCTTCAATTTCGAGCTCAACCGCCGCGGCACCAATGGCGGCGAGTTCGAGGGCGGCTGGACTGCGGCCAAATACGATGCCTTCGTGCAATGGATCGGCGCGAACCCGGCAAGGCTGAAGATGCCCCGCGCCGAGTTCGACGCCATCCTGCGCGAACACCGGCGCTGAGGATCAGGTCCGGGCGCGGGCCGGCCGATAGATGCGAAGCGCGTTTGCGCCCATCACGGCGGCGAGGGCGTCGGCGCCATGCGCCGCGACCAGCGCGCGGGCCTGGGCATGCCAGCGCGCATAGTCGCCGTTGAATTTCGCCGACGTCAGCACCGGCCAGTCGCTTCCCCAGATCAGGCGCTGCGGGCCGAAGGATTCGAACAGCGCATCGGCCGCTTGCTTCACCTCCATTGCGCCGCCGCCGGGCGGCAGTTCGGTGACCAGGCCGGAAAGCTTGCAGGTGACATTGGGATGGCGGGCCAGCTTTGCGATGTCGGCTCGCCACTGCGCCATTGCGGCGGCATTCCCCAGCTTCGGCTTGGCGCCATGATCCAGCACGATGCGAAGGCGCGGAAAACGCCCCGCCAGTTCCTCCACTACGCCGACCTGGTCGCTCCGCGCCAGGGCGTCGAAGACCAGGCCTTCTTCTTCGGCCGCGGCCAATGCCGGCGCCAGTTCGGGCCGCAGGATCCAGTCAGGCCGGACAATGTCCTGCAGCATGGGACGCAGGCCCAGGAACAGCGGATTGGCGGCGCGCGCCCGCACCAGCGCCGGCGCGTCGGGCGCTTCCAGGTCTATCCACCCCACGATTCCCAGCACGAAGGGGGTGCGGCGGGTGAGGTCCAGCAAATAGTCGCTCTCGGCGGCGGTGGGCGCCGCCTGCACCAGGATGGTGCCGTCCACGCCGGCGGCTCGCAGCTGCGGCTCCAATTCGTCCGGTCCGAATGTGCGATGAAGCGGATTGTCGGGCGCAAGCCAGCCATAGTCGCCGCGGGACGGATTCCAGAAATGCTGGTGGGCATCGATGTTCATGCCGTTGGCGCATCCTCTCTCAGCAGGCGCTTTGCCTTCAACTCCGCCCACAATGCCGCCGGGATGGGCGTCCGGTACCAGGCGAGCGCCTGGTCCACCCGCTGTGGCGAATCCAGGCCGGGAATGACGCTGGCGACAAGTTTGTGCGCCAGCGGGAATTGCAGCGCCGCGGCGGCCAGGGGCACGCCATGGCTCGCGCAGACGGCTTCCAGCGCGGCCACTTTCTCGACCACGGCTCTGGGCGCGGCTTCATAGTTGAAGGTGGCGCCGGACTTGCTGCCCGCGACCAGGATGCCGGAGTTGAAGGGCCCGCCGACGACAATGGCCGTCCCCGCCGCCTCGCAGGCAGGAAAAAGCCGGTCCAGCGGCGTCTGTTCCAGCAGTGTATAGCGGCCCGCCAGCAGGATCGCGTCCAGCCGCGCATGCTCCATCACTTCCAGGCAGGCCTCGACCTCGTTGACGCCCATCCCGAAACCGGCGATGGCGCCGGCGGCGCGCAGTTCCTCCAGCGCTCTCAGCCCGCCGCCGCTGGTGAGCTCCGCCATGCGGAAGGCGTTTTCCTCGCCATGGGTCATGCGGCCGATATCATGGATGTAAAGAATATCGATGCGGGCCAATCCCAGTCTCTGCAGGCTCTCTTCGTGGGAGCGCATCACCGCATCCGAGGAATAGTCTTACACAGGCTCGAAGGGCATCGGCGTGGCATAGCCATGGCGCAGATCGCGCTCGCTAACTGGGCCGCGAACGGGCTCAAGCAGCCGCCCCACCTTGGTCGAAATCGCAAATTCGCCGCCGCGCAGCGCGTCGCCCAGCCGCCGCTCAGACAGCCCGAAGCCGTAGAAAGGCGCGGTGTCGAAATAGCCGAAGCCCGCTGCCCGGGCCGATGCCAGCGTGGCGCGCGCCATCTCGTCGGAAAGCGGACGGAACAGATTGCCCAGCGGCGCCCCGCCGAAGCCCAGTTCGGTGACGCCAAGGCCGGTGCTGCCAAGCGCCCGCGTCTTCATGCGGTTTTCAGGCGCGGTGCGATCAGGGCGAAGCTCAGCACCACCAGATAGCAGAAGGCCGGCAGGAAAAGTCCCCAATGCAGGGCGCCGGCATGATCGGCCAGCAGGCTCATCGCCGGCGGCACCACCCCGGCGCCGCAGATCGCCATGACGATGAAACTGGAGGCGAACTCGGTCTCATGGCCCAAACCTTCCAGTCCCATCGCGAAAATGGTGGGAAACATGATCGACATGAAGAAGCTGGTGGCGACCATGGCATAGATGGAAGGAAAGCCGCCCAGGGTCGCGGCCAGGCAGCAGAGCAGGATGTTGCAGCAACAGTAAAGCGCCAGCTGCCGCGCCGGCACCATGAAGCGCTGCGCCCATGCCCCGGCGAAACGGCCGACACAGAAGGCGATCATGGTGGAGAGCAGATAGACGGTGGCGCCGGTGCGTTCCGGCACATTGGCAGCCTCCTTCGCGAAATCCACCAGCAGGCTCCAGATGCCGACCTGTGCCCCGCAATAGAAGAACTGCGCCACCACGGCATAGAGTACGCGCGGGCGCTTCAGAACGGCGAAAGGCGAGCTATGGCCCTGCGGCGTCACCTCGCGGCGCAAGGCAGGATACATGGCAATCGCGATCGCGGCGGCGATCACAACCATCAGGATGCCCAGCACCAGATAGGGCGGGCCGACCGCGGCCGCCTCCTGCGCCCGCCAGGCATCCACTGCCGCCGGGCCCATCGCGGCCTGCTGTGCCGGCGTGTATTCGACGCCGGAGAAGATGACATAGCCGCCGACCAGCGGGCCCAGCACGGTGGCGACACCATTGAAGGCCTGGGCGAAGTTGAGGCGCGGGCTGGCCGTCTCCGGCGCGCCCAGGATGGCGATATAGGGATTGGCGCTGGTCTCCAGGAACCCGGCGCCAATGGCAATGATATAAAGTGCGGCCAGGAAGATGCCATAGATGCGCAAGTGGGCCGCCGGCACGAACAGGAAGGCCCCAAGGGCATAGAGCGCCAGCCCGGCGATCATGGCCTTCTTGTAACCGACGCGGCGGATCAGCATGGCCGCGGGAATGGGCGCGCAGAAATAGCCGATATAGAAGGCGAACTGGGTCAGGCTCGCCTGGGTGCGGGTGAGGTCCAGCGCCTTCTGGAAATGATGCAGCAGCAAATCGTTGAACTGCGAGGCCAGGCCCCAGGCAAAGAACAGGGTCGAAGTCAGGGCAAAAGCGACGAGGTATCGCTTTTCAACGACAGGTAATTTCAACATTCCCGGCCCCGTCTTTTATTTGCCCCCTCCGGCCTTCGCACGCGACGGCCGCCCCGAGGAAGATTCCGGCGGCCTGCGTGCTACGGCCACCTCTCCCTCCTGGCGCTGCGCGCCGAAGGGGAGGCGGGCCTCAAGTTTGGGTCAGCTTAGACCGCGCCGACAGCTGGCGCTACATGGTGGCGCCGATTTGCCAGGGCACGAATTCGGCATCGCCATAGCCGAGTTGCTCGGACCTGGATCGTTCGCCCGATGCCACTCTGAGGATGGTGTCGAAGATTTCGCGGCCCTTTTCCTGGATCGAAACGCCGTCCAGCACATCGCCGCAATTGATGTCCATGTCGCCGGTCATGCGCTCATAGACCGGCGTGTTGGTCGCCAGCTTGATCGAGGGCGTCGGCTTGCAGCCATAGGCCGAGCCGCGTCCGGTGGTGAAGCAGAGGATATTGGCCCCGCCCGCGACCTGGCCGGTGGCCGAGACCGGGTCATAACCCGGCGTGTCCATGAAGACGAAACCCTTGGCCGTGACGGGTTCGGCATATTCGTAGACGGCTTTCAGCCGCGTCGTGCCGCCCTTCGCCGCCGCGCCCAGCGATTTTTCCAGGATGGTGGTGAGGCCGCCCGCCTTGTTTCCCGGCGAGGGATTGTTGTTCATGCTGCCGTCATTGCGGCGCGTATAGTCCTCCCACCAGCGGATGCGCTCGATCAGCCTGGCGCCCACTTCGGGCGCGGCGCGGCGAGTCAGCAGATGCTCGGCGCCATAGATTTCCGGCGTCTCGGAGAGGATGGCGGTGCCGCCATGGGCCACCAGCAGGTCCACCGCCGCCCCCAGCGCCGGATTGGCGGTGATGCCGGAATAGCCGTCGGAGCCGCCACATTGCAGCGCCAGCATCAGTTCGGAGGCGGGCGCCGTTTGCCGCTTCACATTGGCGGCGGCGGGCAGCAGGTCGCGCACGGCGGCGACGCCATCCTCGATCGCCTTCTGGGTGCCGCCCGCATCCTGGATGGTGAGCGAACGGAATGTGTCGCTTTCGGCAATGTTGTAGGCCTGCTTCCAGCGGGCGATCTGGAAGGTCTCGCAGCCCAGGCCCACCATCAGCACCGCGCCCATGTTGGGATTGGCGGCATAGCCCCATTGGGTGCGTTTCAGCACTTCATAGCCTTCGCCCCTGGAATCCATGCCGCAGCCATGGCCATGCACCAGGGGAATGATGCCGTCGATTTCCGGATGATCGTCCAGCAGGCCGCGCTTCTCCACTTCGCGCGCGATGAAGCGCGCCACGGTTGCCGAGCAGTTCACGGATGTGAGGATGCCCAGGTAATTGCGGGTGCCGAACCGGCCGTTGGCGCGGCGGAAGCCCTCAAAGGTGGCAGGCGGCAAGACGGGCGACGGATCGCGGGCATCGACTTCGAATTCATAATCGCGGTCGACGCTGTGGAAGGCGATATTGTGTTCATGGACCCAGTCGCCCGGCGCGATATCCTGGGTGGCAAAGCCGATGATCTGGCCGAATTTCAGGGCGGGGGCATCCTTGGCAATCGGCCGCACCGCCGCCTTGTGGCCGCGCGGAATGCGGCGGGTGATCCTGACATCGTCGACGATGTCGCCGGGACTGAGATCGGCGATCACCACCACGACATTGTCGGTGGGATGCAGCCTGAGAAAGGACGCCATGATTGCTCCGGCCATGAAGGTCAGGGAAGATGGCCCTATATACGCCAAACCCCGGCCCGGAGCGCAACACCATGAGCCGCCGCCTCTGTTTCGTCCTCGACCTGGTCAATGACGCCGCCAAGATCGCGGAATATGAAGCCTGGCACCGTCCGGGCGGCGTCTGGCCGGCCATTGTGGACGACATCAGGGCCCAGGGCGTCGAAGGCATGGAAATCTGGCGCAGCGGCGCGCGGCTGGTGATGATCGCCACCGTGGCCGACGATTATCCCCGAGCCCGCGCTATACCGCCGGAATATGACCAGTGGGAAGCCCTGATGTGGTCGTTCCAGAAGGCGTTGCCCCATGCCGAACCGGGCCAGAAATGGGTGCCGATGGCGAAAATCTTCGATCTTGACGAACAGCGCGGAACGGTCTGACCTCCGGCCCCTCGAACCAGGGAGTTGATCGTGACGGAGCTGAAAATCAGAAAGGTGAAGGCGCGTGCCGTGAACGTGCCGCTTTCGGCGCCGCATCCGACCGCCGGCGGCACCGTGACCTCGGCGCCGCTGGTGCTGATTGACCTCGAAACCGATGGCGGCGTCACCGGCCGCACCTATCTGTTCTGCTATACCGCTTTCGCGCTCAAGCCGGTGGCGGCACTGGTGGAAAGCTTCGGCGAATTGATTGCCGGTGACGCGCTCGCGCCGCTGGAAATCTTCAGGAAGATTCAGGGCCGGCTGCGCCTTCTGGGGCCGCAGGGCCTCACCGGAATGGCCGCCGCCGGCATTGACATGGCGGCCTGGGACGCGCTGGCGGTGGCGCAGGGCGTGCCGCTGGCGACGCTGCTGGGCGGCAAGCCCGGCGCGATCCCCGCCTATCACAGTTGCAGCATGGGCGGCCTGGATGCCGCCGTCGCCGACACCGAAGCCTCGTTGCGGCTGGGTTTCAACACGCTCAAATTCAAGATCGGCTATGGCAGCGCCAGCCAGGACCTGGCCGTGCTGCAGGCGGCCAAGCGCGCGGGCGGCAGCGATGTGAAGCTGCTGGTGGATTACAACCAGTCGCTGGACGTGACCTCGGCCATCGCACGCGAGCGGGTGCTGGAGGAAATGGACCTGGTCTGGATCGAGGAGCCGACCACCGCCGACGATTATGCCGGCCATGCCGCCATCGCCGCCGCAGCGGCGACACCGATCCAGATCGGCGAGAATATGTGGGGGCCGACCGATTTCGAGAAGGCGATCGCCGAAGGCTTTACCGATGGCATCATGCTGGATGTGATGAAGATCGGCGGCGTCACCGGCTGGATGAAGGCGGCGGCGCTGGCGGAAATCCATGGCATCCGCGTCTCCAGCCATCTCTTTCCCGAAATCAGCGCCCAGCTGCTGTCCGTTACCAAGGGAGCGCAGCTGCTGGAATGGCAGGATTGGGTGGCGCCGGTGCTGGCCGAGCCGCTGGTGCCCAGGGCCGGCGTCGCCCATGCGGGCACCGCGCCCGGCTGCGGCATCGCCTGGAACGAATCCATCATCGCCAAGTGCCTGGTCTGAGGCTATAACCGCTATTGTCCGAGGAATAAGGCGGGCGGGGCGGATGAAGCGGATTCTTCTGGCATTGGTGCTTCTGGCGCTGGGCGGCGCGGCCTGGGCGCAGGCGCCGGTCTCCATCTCCGTGGACCTGGCGAAGAAGATCGGCCCCTACAAGCCGATCTATGCCTGGTTCGGCTATGACGAAGCCAACTTCACCACCATGCGCGACGGCAAGAAGCTGCTGCACGAACTGCACGATCTTTCGCCGGTGCCGGTCTATATCCGGGCTCATCACCTGTTCAGTTCCGGCGATGGGGTCGCGGCCCTGAAATGGAGCTCCACCAACGTCTATTCCGAAGACGCCGATGGCAGGCCGGTCTATGACTTCCGGATCATTGACGGCATTTTCGATGAATATCGCGATGCCGGCGTCATCCCGATGTTCGAGCTTGGCTTCACGCCCAAGGCGATGGCGAGCGGCATCGGCACCTATGAGGATCATTATCCGGAAGCCTCCACCGGCGGCACGGTCCACACGCCGCCGAAGGACATGGCCAAGTGGCAGGAGATGATCCGCACCGTGGTCGCCCATATGGTGCAGCGCTATGGCCGCGCCACGGTCGCCAAGTGGTATTTCGAGGTCTGGAACGAGCCCGATATCGGTTACTGGAAAGGCACGCCGGAGCAGTATTTCGAGCTCTATGACCGCGCCGTCGCCGGCGTGCGGGCCGCGCTGCCCGAGGCGAAGGTGGGTGGCCCCGCCACCACCGGCTCGGGCGGCGCGCGCGCGGCCAAGTATCTCGATGACTTTCTCGCCCATGTTACGGCGAAGAAATCACCGCTGGATTTCATCTCCTTCCATGCCAAGGGCCAGCCCCGCATCCAGGGCGGCCAGGTGGTGATGGGCGTGGGCAAGGAACTGAACGACGTCGACAAGGGCTTTGCCATCGTCGCCAAATATCCCCAGTTCAGGAGACTGCCGATCATCCTCAGCGAGGCCGACCCGGAAGGTTGCGCCGCCTGCTCGATGAAGGTGAATCCGGCCAACGCCTATCGCAACGGCACGCTCTATCCCGCCTATACCGCCGCCGCCTACAAGCGCCTGTTCGAGCTGGCCGACGCCCACGGCGTCAATCTCGTCTCAATGCTGAGCTGGTCCTTCGAGTTCGAGAACAAGGACTATTTCGAAGGCTTCCGTTCGCTTTCGACCAATGGCGTGGACAAGCCGGTGCTGAACTTCTTCCGCATGGCGGCGCTGATGAAGGCCAATCGCGTCGCCGCCAGCAGCAGCGGGGCCCTGACGGCGCGCTCCATCATCGCCGACGGCGTGCGCGCCCAGCCCGATATCGACGCCATGGCCACCGCCGACGCGCGCGGCGCGGCGGTGATGCTGTGGAACTATCATGACGAGGAGAAGCCAGCGCCCGGCGCGCCGGTGTCGGTGACCGTCAAGGGGCTGCCCAGGGCCGCCGGCCGGGTGCGCCTGACCCATTACCGGATCGATGACACCCACTCCAACGCCTATACGGTGTGGAAGGCGATGGGCTCGCCGCAGAACCCCACCGCCCAGCAGATGGCCGACCTGAAGGCGCGGGACGGGCTGGAATTGCTGGAATCGCCACGCTGGCTGCAGGCTTCCGGCGGCGCTGTCACTGTCAGCACGGAACTCCCGCGGCAGTCCGTTTCCCTGCTGCAACTGGATTGGTAATATTATATTGCGCCGCACAATAAGTGCCTGGCAATCGTGGCTCGCCCCATGCGCCCGGACTCTGTTATAGACAGTTTTGTCGGAGGAATGCCCGCGTCCGCCGCGGGGCATCCCGGAACATATAAAGCTGGATGAGTTTCAATGCGTTTGCTGCTTGCCGCTCTGTTCATTTGCACCACCGCGCCAGCCTTCGCGGCCGGCACCAGCCCGCTGGACAAGCAGTTCCACGATACGGTGCAACCCTTTGTCGGCAAATATTGCGCCGGATGCCATTCCGGCAAGACGCCTGCCGGCGGCCTGGATTTCAAGTCCTTCGACACGCTCGATTCAGTGACGGCAGAATTCGCGCGCTGGTCGCTGGCGGCGGACCGCCTTGCCGCCAAGGAAATGCCGCCCAAGCCCATGGTGCCGCCGCCCCAGGAATTGGCGAACCAGATCGTGTCGTGGGTGCATTCGGTGAAGGCCGATGAGCTGCGCCGCCATGCCGGCGATCCGGGCGTCGTCCTGGCCCGGCGCCTGTCCAATGCGGAATATGACAACACCGTGCGTGACCTGACCGGCCAGGACATGCAGGTGGCCAGACAGTTCCCGGTGGATCCGGCCAACACCGCCGGCTTCGACAATTCCGGCGAGACGCTGACCATGTCGCCGGCGCTGCTGAACAAGTATCTCGCGGGCGCGCGCCAGATCGCCGATCACCTGGTGCTGACACAAGACGGCATCGATTTCGCGCCCTATTTCATGCGGGTGGAAAGCGACCGCGACAAATATTCGGTCCAGCGCATCATCGCCTTCTACAAGGCCCAGCCCACCAGCTTCGCCCAGTATTTCGAGGGCGCCTGGCGCTATCGCTATCGCGCCCAGCTCGGCAAGCCGAAAGCCAGCCTGGCCTCCACCGCCGCCGAGATGAAGCTCAGCGCCAAGTATCTGCCGCTGGTCTGGGGCATTCTGCATGACAAGGGCGCCATCGGTCCGGTGGCCAAGCTGCAGGCGATGTGGAACGCGCTGCCCGCGCCCCAATCGGGCAAGGCGGCCGGTGCCAATGCCCTGACGGTCCAGACGCAGGCGATGGAGAATTTCGTCACCCGCATCCGCGCCCACACCGCGATGCAGTTTTCCTCGCCGATTGTGAAGGGTCTGCCGGGCCAGTCCGAGCCGTTGCACAATTGGCGCCTGCAGGAATATGCGGAGAATCACCGCAAGAGCGATCCCAATGACCTGCGCGCCGACAATGAGAAAGAGCCCGTGCCGGCGGCGATTCCGAAATATCCGCCGCTGCACGAAGATGCTTCCCCGCGCTGGGCGATCCTGTCGGCCCATGCGCGCTATGGCGATCCCGACCTGGTCTATCCCGCCGGCCAGAAGGCGAAATATCAGAAGGCGTTCGATCGCTTCGCTTCCGTCTTCCCCGACACCTTCTATGTCAGCGAGCGTGGCCGCTACTGGCCCGATCAGGCGACCGACACGGGCCGCCTGCTGAACGCCGGCTATCACAATACCGGCGGCTATTATCGCGACGACACCGCCTTGATGCAGTTGATCCTGG
>CAZYGO010000169.1:0-2689 GCA_964647455.1 uncultured Rhizobium sp. | reverse complement strand
ATGATCGCGAGCAGCATCAGCACCGAGCCGACAAAGGTGTAGAGGAAGAACTTGAAGCTGGCATAGACGCGCCGCTTGCCACCCCAGATTCCGATGATCAGGAACATCGGGATCAGGCCACCCTCGAACAGCACATAGAACAGCACGAGATCGAGGGCACAGAAGACGCCGATCATCATGGTTTCCAGCACCAGGAAGGCGATCATGTACTCGGCCACCCGCTGCTCGACGCTTTCCCAGCTGGCGGCGATGGCGAAAGGCATCAGCGCCGTGGTCAGGATGACGAACAGGATGGAAATGCCGTCCACCCCCATATGGTAGGAGATGCCGCCCCCCAGCCAGCCCATCTTCTCCACCAGCTGGAAGCCGGGATTGGCGGCGTCGAAGCCGGCCAGCATCACCAGCGACAGCAGGAAGGTGACGATGGTTGTGCCGAGCGCGATCCAGCGCGCCGAATTGGCGCCCGGCAGCGCCAGGATGGCGGCGGCCCCGACCAGGGGGAAGAAGGTGGTGAGGGAGAGGACCGGCAGGCTCACAGCGCACCTCGCGTGACCATGAACCAGGTCGCCAACGCCACCACGCCCAGCAGCATGGCCAGGGCGTAATGGTAGAGATAGCCGGATTGCAGCCTGACTGCGCCACGGCTGGCATCCAGCACCCGGGCGGAAACGCCGTCGGGACCGAGGCCGTCAATCACCATGCCGTCGCCCTTCTTCCAGAGGAAGCGGCCGATCCAGAAGGCGGGCCTGACGAAGAGGAAATCGTAGAGCTCGTCGAAATACCATTTGTTGTAGAGGAAGAGGTAGAGCAGCCCACGCTTGGCCGCAAGCTTACGCGGCAGGTCGGGATGCAGGATGTAATAGTAGAAGGCGACCAGGAAGCCGATGATGGTGACCGTCAGCGGCGCCAGTTCGACCCACATGGGCAGCTCGCCCTCCTCGCCATGGCCGACAAACAGCGACGCCCGCCAGAACTCGTGCGCCCCCTCGCCGATGAAGAAATGCTGGAAGGCGAAACCGGCGGCAACCGCGCCCAGCGCCAGAACGGCCAGCGGGATCATCATCACCAGCGGCGATTCATGGACTTCATCCAGTTTGGGAGCATGGTGACCGTGATCGTCATGGGCGTGGTCGTGATCATGATCATGGTCCTGCCCGCGATAGCGGCCATGGAAGGTCATCAGGAACTGGCGCCAGGAATAGAAACTGGTCATGCCGGCGGAAACCACCAGCAGCACGAAGGCATAGGTGCCGATGCCGGTATGGGCGCCGAAGGTGGCGTTGATGATGGAATCCTGGGAATAGAAGCCGGCCAGGCCGATACCGATATACGGCAGGCCCACGCCGGTCAGGGCCAGGTTGCCGATCAGCATGGCGCCCCAGGTCCAGGGAATGGCCTTCCACAGACCGCCCATTTTCCGCATGTCCTGCTCGTGATGCATGGAATGGATCACAGCGCCGGCGCTGAGGAAAAGCAGCGCCTTGAAGAAGGCGTGGGTGAAGAGATGGAACATGGCCGAGTTGTAGGCGGCGACGCCGGCGGCCGCGAACATGTAGCCCAGCTGCGAGCAGGTCGAATAGGCGATCACCCGCTTGATGTCGTTCTGGAACAGGCCGACCGAGGCGGCGAAGAAGGCGGTGGTGGCGCCGATGAAGGTGACGAACTCCGCGGCGTGGGGCGCCAGCTGGAACAGCGGCGAACAGCGGCAGACCAGGAAGACGCCGGCCGTCACCATGGTGGCGGCGTGGATCAGGGCCGAGACCGGCGTGGGGCCTTCCATCGCGTCCGGCAACCAGGTGTGCAGGCCCAGCTGGGCCGACTTGCCCATGGCGCCGACGAAGAGCAGCAGGCAGAGCGTGGTCAGGATGTCCACCGAATGGCCGGCGAAGATGAAGCTCTTGCCGGCCATGGCAGGAGCGGCAGCGAAGACGGCATCGAAATCCAGGGTCTTGAAGACGTACCAGACGCCGAAGATGCCGAGGGCGAAGCCGAAATCACCGACGCGGTTGACGACGAAGGCCTTGATGGCAGCGGCATTGGCGCTCGGCGTCTGGTACCAGAAGCCGATAAGCAGGTAGGAGGCCAGGCCCACGCCCTCCCAGCCGAAGAAGAGCTGCAGGAAATTGTTGGCCGTCACCAGCATCAGCATGGCGAAGGTGAACAGCGACAGATAGCTGAAGAAGCGCGGCCGGTGCGGGTCTTCGTGCATGTAGCCGATGGAATAGAGATGCACCAGGCTGGAGACACCCGTCACCACCACCAGCATCACGGCGGTCATGGTGTCGACCCGCACCATCCAGTCCACCGCGAAGTCGCCGGAATGTATCCAGGACAGGATGGGAATGATCCGGGTGGCGCCGTCGCCCAGACCGATCTGGCTGAAGGCCATGACGGACAGCGCCGCCGAGACGAAGAGCAGCGCCGTGGTCACCAGCTCGGACGGGCGGGCGCCGATGACGCGCCCCGCCAGCCCGGCGATGGCCGAGCCCAGAAGCGGAAGAAAGACGATGGCGGCGTACATGCGCGTCAGCCCTTCATCACATTGACGTCCTCAACCGCAAGAACATCATCGTCATCCTGATGTCGGTGGAACTGATCCTGCTGGCGGTGAACCTGAACTTCGTCGCCTTCTCGGCCTATCTCGGCGACCTGGTAGGGCAGGTCTTCGCCCTGTTCATTCTCACCGTCG
>CAZYGO010000168.1:0-12044 GCA_964647455.1 uncultured Rhizobium sp. | reverse complement strand
TGGCCGCTGAGCAATTGCGTCGTCGCCGAGCTCGATCCCGTATTCGCCCTGAGTCGCCGGGTGCATATCCCCAGGGGACGCACCGTCACCATCGCCTTCTGGACCATGGCGGCGGAGAGCCGCGAGGCGGTGCTGGATCTGGTGGACCGGCATCACGATGGGCGGGCCTTCGAGCGCGCCAGCCGTCTTTCCACCACCTACAGTCAGACCCAGTTGCAATATCTCGGCCTGTTGCCGGGCGAACCGCAGCTGTTCCAGCAGCTTGCCAATCACCTGATCTATGCGGGCGAAGCCTTGGCACCCCCTGCGGAAGTCCTTTCGGCCGCCGCGCCGCCCGCCATCGCGCTTTGGCCGCACGGCATCTCCGGAGACCTGCCCATCCTCCTGGTGCGGGTGGCGGAAGAGGAAGACATTGCCCGGGTGCGCCAGCTGGTGCGGGCGCATGACTATTTCCGTGGGCGCCATCTGGCGGTGGATCTCGTGATCCTCAACGAACGGCCGGCGTCCTATGCCCAGAACCTGCAACAGGCGCTGGACGGGCTGGTCAGCGCCAGCAACCGGCCACAGGAAGCCGCCATCGGACGCATCCTCTGCCTGCGCGCCGACATTCTGGGGCCCGACAATTGCCGGCTGCTGCGAGCGGCGGCGCGGGTGGAGTTGAACGCGCGGCGTGGCGATCTGGGCGCGATTCTCGCCGCAGTCACGCGCAAGGAAGACGATCATGTGCCGCCGCCGGCACCGCCGCACCCGAACCTGGCGCCACTGTTCCCGCCGCGGAAGCCGAAGCTGGAAATGTTCAACGGCTTTGGCGGCTTTGCCGAGGACGGACGGGAATATGCGGTGCCGCATGTCAGGGCGGCACGGACGCCGGCGCCCTGGATCAACGTCATCGCCAATCCGCAACTGGGCTTTCAGGTTTCGGCCGACGGCGCCGGTTTCACCTGGGCGCTCAACAGCCAGCAGAACCAGCTCACGCCCTGGTCCAACGATCCGGTGGAGGACGCCGGTGGCGAGGCGGTCTATCTCACCGACAGGGACAGTGGCGCGGTCTGGTCACCCACGCCGTTCCCGGCCGCGGACGGCGCTGCTGACTATCTGTGCCGGCATGGCCAGGGCTATTCCCGCTTTGAACATGGCTGCGGCGGCCTCAGCACGGTCCTGACCCAGTTCGTGGCGCCCGACGATCCGGTGAAGCTGACGCTGCTGACCATGCGCAATGACGGCCCGCAGCCGCGCCGTCTGGCCATCACCCATTACGCGGAATGGCGCCTGGGGCCTGCGAGCGCCAATGCGCCCTCCGTGGTGACGGAACGCGACGGCAGCGGTGCGCTGCTGGCGCGCGGTCCCCGGCATCCGGACTTCGGAGAGCGCGTGGCCTTTCTCGACATGGTGCAGGACGGCGCTTGCGCCGCGTCTTCCTTCACATGCGACCGGCGAGAATTCATCGGCCGCAATGGCAGCCTGGCGCGTCCGGCGGGCCTGGCGAAGGGCGTGGCGCTGTCGGGCCGCATGGGGACGCTGCCCAATGGTTGCGCGGCGCTTCAGGCGGAAATGACCCTGCACCCCGGTGAAACCCGCGAACTGCTGCTGGTGCTGGGGCAGGGACGCGACCATGACGAGGCCCGCGCCCTGATCGCCCGCCTGCGTGCCGCCGACCCCCATGCCGTATTGGATAGGGTGAAACGGACATGGGATGAAATTCTCGGCACGGTGGAGATCCGCACGCCGGATCGCGCCCTCGACCTGATCGCCAATCGCTGGCTGCTCTACCAGACCCTGTCCTGCCGCATGTGGGGCCGTGCCGGGTTCTACCAGGTCTCCGGCGCCTATGGCTTCCGCGACCAGTTGCAGGACTCGATGGCGATGTGCGTCAGCCGGCCGGATCTGGCGCGGGCACAATTGCTGCGCGCCGCGGGGCGGCAATTTGCCGAAGGGGATGTCCAGCATTGGTGGCTGCCGGAGAGCGGCAAGGGCATCCGCAGCCGGATCAGCGACGACCGCGCCTGGCTTGCTTTCGTGGCGTCCCACTATATCGAGACCACGGGCGATGAGCAGGTGCTGGAGGAACCGCTTGCCTTCCTCACCGGCGCGGAGCTCGAGCCCGGGCAGCATGACGCCTTCTTCCAGCCCGGCGTCACGGAGGAAACCGCCACTCTCTACGAGCATTGCGCCCGCGCGTTGGACGCCTCACTGGCGACAGGGGCCCATGGCCTGCCACTGATGGGAACGGGCGACTGGAACGACGGCATGAACCGGGTGGGTGAGCAGGGACGTGGCGAAAGCGTCTGGCTGGGCTGGTTCCTGCATGCCGCGCTGGCGCGTTTCGTGCCATACGCCGAAAGCCGCCGCGACGGTGCCCGCGTCGCGCGCTGGCTGGTCCATATGGACGTGCTGCGGCAGGCGCTTGAAGAGCATGGCTGGGATGGCGACTGGTATCGTCGGGCCTATTTCGATGATGGCTTCGCGCTGGGTTCGTCCGCCAACCGCGAATGCCGGATCGATTCCATTGCCCAGTCCTGGAGCGTCCTGTCCGGCGTCGCCGCGTCCGACCGCCGGGCGCGCGCCATGGAAGCGGTGGTGAAATACCTGGTCCGTCCGGAAGACCGGCTGATGACCCTGTTCGCTCCGCCCTTCGTCAACACGACGCACGATCCGGGCTACATCAAGGGTTATCCCGCCGGTATTCGCGAGAATGGCGGGCAATACACCCATGGCGTGCTCTGGGCTGTCGCCGCCTTGTGCATCCTGGGTGATGGCGATCGCGCCGGCGAGCTCTTCTCCATGCTCAATCCCATCAATCACGGCCGCAGTCCGGCGCTGGCGCAGCGCTACCGCGTCGAGCCCTATGTTGCCTGCGGCGATGTCTATTCGGTGCCGCCCCATGTCGGGCGCGGCGGCTGGACCTGGTATACGGGCTCGGCTGCCTGGATGTACCGGGTGGCGGTGGAATACATGTTGGGCCTGCGCTTTGCCGGCGGCCGGCTGCATCTCGATCCCGTCATTCCGTCGCACTGGCCAGGCTTCACCGCGACGATACGCAGGAATGGCGGCGAATATCATATCGCGGTGGAAAATCCGGAAGGTCTCAGCAAGGGTCGCATTGCCCTGACCGTGGATGGCGTCATCGTCGACGCCGCCCAGGGACTTGCCCTGGTCGAGGGCTCGCACAACGTCCGCGCCGTCATGCAGCCGGAAGAAAGCGGCCCGGTGGCACAACCG
This sequence comes from uncultured Rhizobium sp., assembly GCA_964647455.1. GTDB lineage: Bacteria > Pseudomonadota > Alphaproteobacteria > Micropepsales > Micropepsaceae > Rhizomicrobium. Next base: position 8,825 of record CAZYGO010000168.1, on the reverse strand, counting down.
GTGCGGCGGGCCGGATTGCGGTACTAGGGCCGTTTGCGATGCCTGGTGCCGCGTCTCATCCGGCGCGGCGTGCCGCCATGCCGGCAAGTGTGCCGGTAGCCCAGGACAGCAGCCAGCCCGCGACGATGCCGGTGGTCAGGTCGAACAGCAGCGTGCCCAGGAAGGTGGCCAGCAGCACGACAGCACCGCGCGGCTGCCGCAGAAGCCGGAGGAATTCCGCTTTCTCTGCCATGTTCCAGCACACGACAACCAGAACGCCCGCCAGGGCCGCCAGCGGAATGAAGGCGAGCAGCGGGGCCGCGGCCATAAGGAACAGGAGAAGGAAGACCGCATGCAGCAGGCCTGCGACGGGTGAGCGGGCTCCGGCGCGGACATTGGTGGCCGTGCGGGCGATGGTTCCGGTAACGGCGATGCCGCCGAACAGGGCGGAGGCGATGTTGGCCAGGCCCTGGGCTACCAGCTCCATGTTGGATCGGTGAACCCGTCCGGTCATGCCGTCGGCCACCTTCGCGGACAACAGGCTTTCCACGCCACCCAAAAGGGTGAAGGAAAGGATGGAGGGCAACAGCGGCCGCAACTGCGCGATGCTCCAGTCCGGAAGCCGGGGGGCTGGCAGCGCGGCCGTCAATGTACCGAAGCGGCTGCCAATGGTCTCGACCGGCAGGTGCCAGACCAGCGCCAGTGCCGAGGCCAGCGCAACGGCCATCAGCATTCCCGGCCAGCCGGGCCGTGCCCGCCGCAGCAGGAAGATCATCGCCGCGCAGGCGATACCGATTGCGAAGGCGACGACATTGAAACTGGACAGGGCCTGGGCCAGCGCCGCCAGTTTGGGCAGCAGCGGCCCCGGTTCGGCGCCCGGCAGTTTCAGGCCGCCCAGATCCTTCAGCTGGCTTGCCAGGATCACGATGGCAATGGCGGCGGAAAATCCCACCGCCACGGCATGCGGCACATGGCGGATAACGCTGCCGACACGCAGCAGCCCCGCCAGCGCCAGCAGGCAGCCCGAGGCCATGACCGTGACCAGAAGCCCATCCAGGCCGAAGCGCGCCGCTGTTGCCGCGACCAGCACGATGAAGGCGCCCGCCGGTCCGCCGATCTGGAAACGGCTGCCGCCCAACGCCGAAACCACAAAGCCGCCGAAGATGGAGGCATAAAGGCCGCGCTCCGGCCCGACGCCGGACGCCACGGCGATAGCCATGGAAAGAGGCAGCGCCACGATCGCCACCGTCAGCCCGGCCATCAGGTCGTAGCGAAAGCTTTCGGCGCCATATCCCTCCGCAAACGTGGCGAAGAGTTTCGGCTGCAGCCGGTTTGCGGTGGAAGCACCATTGGGCATGGGGCCTAGACTGCCACGGAATGGCGGGCGGTGGCACCCTGCAGATAGGAGTCGAAGCAGGCGGCGACGAGCCGGGCGGCGCTGCGCCACTCCGGCACGATGACGACGCGCGGACCTTCCAGGCGCACCACGCCCTGGTCCGCCAGGCGCGCCAGGGCCTTGAAGGCGTCCTCGAACCCCGGGGCCAGCGCACCGAATTCCGGCAGGACGGAAAGGTCGACCGCCATGTCGCACATCAGCCGCTCGATGATGGCGCGGCGCAGCCGGTCGTCCTCGCTCAGCGCGATCCCGCGCACAACCGGAAGTTTGCCCTCGCCGAGCAGGCGCCGGTAGTCGGGCACCGCGGCGGCATTCTGCGCGTATCCCTGGGGCAGCGCCGAAATCGCCGATGCGCCAAAGCCGATCAGGGCACTGGCACCATCCGTGGTGTAACCCTGGAAGTTGCGATGCAGGCCGCCTTCGGCGGCGGCGCGGGCCAGCGGATCACGCGCCAGGGCATAGTGATCGATGCCGATCGCGGCATAGCCATGTTCGCAGAGCACCTGACGCGCTAGTTCCGCCATGCCGAAGCGGGTTTTCACATCCGGCAGCAGGCTTTCGGGAATCAGGGCCTGCTGCTTCTTGAAGGCGGGCACATGGGCATAGCCGAACACCGCGATGCGATCCGGCTTCAGCCACAGGATGAAGTCCAGCGTCTGCGACCAGCTTTCCAGCGTCTGCCGGGGCAGGCCATAGACCATGTCGATATTGATGCTGGTGACCCCTTCCGAGCGCAGCAGCGCGATTGTGTCGAAGGTTTCGTCATCGCTTTGCAGCCGGTTGATGGCGCGCTGGACGGCGGGGTTGCAGTCCTGCACCCCCAGGCTGGCGCGGTTGACACCGGCCTGGGCCAGCGTTGTCGCCATGGCCGGCGTGAAGCCGCGGGGGTCGATCTCCACCGCGAACTCGGCCCCGGGCGCGACATCGAATCGGCTCCGGAGCGTATCGTTGAGGCGACCGATATCGTCCGCGCTCAGGATGGTGGGAGAGCCGCCGCCCCAATGGATGTGATGCACGGCCATGCGTTGGGGCAGGGCGTCAGCGACGCGGTCGATTTCCTGCAGCAGAAGATCGCAATAGGCCGACACCGGCGCATAGGTGTTAACGGCCGTCGTATGGCAGGCGCAGAACCAGCATAGGCTGTCGCAGAAGGGGATATGAGCGTAGAGCGACAGGGGCTGGTCGTGGGGAAGTTCGGCCAGCCAGCGGCGCCAGGTCTTTGCGTCAATATCCCGGTGGAAATGCGGCGCGGTGGGATAGCTGGTGTAACGCGGCACGTTGGCGGCAAACAACTCGTGAATTGTCGGCATGGTCTTCCTCTTTACAGAGACATTTTGCGCCCATTGCGGCTCCGGCGGTTTGACGCCGCACAAGTGCGGCCTGCTGCCGCTGCGACAGGCTGTGCAAGGCCGGGTTGATCCCGATCAAGCCGTTAACCGGCGCCCCCTTCTAGACCTGCCGTGATGTCTTGAGAGGGATTTTAGATGAAGAAGCATGGATTGATCCTGGCCCTGTCGCTGCTGGCGGCGGGGATGGCGCCGGCCCTGGCCCAGGAGACTGGCCTGAAGGGGACGCTGGAGGCGCGGTTGCGTGCCGTCATCGTCGCGCCCGACCCGTCTGCCACCATTACCGTGGGCGGTACCGCGATTGGGGGCAAGACCAGCGTCACCGATTCGGTGATCCCGGAAGCGGACTTCACCTATTTCTTCACCGACAATCTCTCGGCCGACCTGATCCTCGGCGTCACGCGCCATACCGTCAGCAACTCGGTGGCGGGCCGTGTCGGCAGCGTCAGCCTGCTGCCGCCGACCATGACCGTGCTCTATCATTTCGATCCGAACGGACCCATCCGCCCCTATCTCGGCGGTGGCCTCAACTACACCTTCTTCTACGATCCGAACGGCCTGCCCCAGCTGCATTTCAAGGACAATGTCGGCTTTGCGCTTCAGGCGGGTGCCGATGTGCCGCTGGGCAATGGTCCCTATTTCCTGAACTTCGACGTGAAGAAGCTGTTTCTCAACACCAGCATCACCGCAGCCGGCGGCGTCGCCGCCAAGGCCAGCCTCGATCCCTGGTTGATCGGCTTCGGCGTGGGGATCCGCTTCTAAAGGGGCAGGGACGTGTTGTGCTGCCTTCTTGCCGCGCTGGCCGCATCGCCGCTGCTGGGGTGGCCGGCGATGCGGCGGCCGGATGGCGGCGGCGTCAGGGTCCTGCCGATCGCTCTTGCCGGTTTCGCCCTGATGGGGAGCGTGGGGCTGTTTTGCCTGGTCGTCTTCACGACGCCCGGCGCGGCCGCCTTCCGCCACTTCTGCAGCGCTGCCGGATGGATCGTCAGGCCTGATTGAGGCGCCTCAATGTTCCGCACCTTTGGCCCAAGCCATATTCGAATCGAACTGGAGGGTTCATGACCGCATCCGTCAAATCACCGATCCCGTCCGCGCCGGGCGGATGGATCGCATTCTGCCAGGCGCTTTCCACGCGTCCCTCTGCGCCCCGGCGCGAAATCCAGCCCGTGAAGGACGGCAATGACCACGCAAGATAACGCCATTTCCTGGCGCTTCGATCTCTGGCTGATTCCGGCGATCCTGGTGCTGGGCTTCTTCATCGGCCTGATCGAGGCCGGCAAGTCCCCCGATCCGCGCATGGCGGTGCAAGGTGGCACCTTCGCCCTCTGCATGGCGGTGACCGGGCTCTGGTACCTGATGACCTATGCCGGCGGCGAGCCCCAGGATGAGCGCGAGCCCTACAACAATGCCGTGGTGCGCGCCGGCGTGATCGCATCGATGTTCTGGGGCATTGCGGGGATGCTGGTGGGCGTGGTCGCGGCCCTGCAGCTTTCCTTTCCCAGCCTGTTCTATTTTCCCGATTTCGATTTCACCAATTTCGGCCGCCTGCGGCCGCTCCACACCTCGGCGGTGATCTTCGCCTTCGGCGGCAATGTCCTGATCGCGACCTCCTTTTATGTCGTGCAGCGCACCTGCCGGGCGCGCCTGTTCGGCGATTCGCTCGCCTGGTTCGTGTTCTGGGGCTACAATACCTTCATCGTTCTGGCGGGAACCGGCTATCTTCTGGGCATCACCCAGGGCCGCGAGTATGCCGAACCGGAATGGTATGCCGACATCTGGCTGACGCTGGTCTGGGTCTGCTACCTGCTGGTCTTCCTCGGCACGCTGTGGAAGCGGCGCGAGCCCCACATCTATGTGGCCAACTGGTTCTATCTCGCCTTCATCGTCACCATCGCCATGCTGCATCTGGTCAACAATCTGGCCATGCCGGTGTCGCTGCTGGAGAGCAAGAGCTATTCGCTCTTCTCCGGCGTGCAGGATGCCCTGACGCAGTGGTGGTACGGCCACAACGCCGTCGGCTTCTTCCTCACCGCCGGCTTTCTCGGCATCATGTACTATTTCATTCCCAAGCGGGCCGAGCGGCCGGTCTATTCCTACCGGCTTTCGATCATCCATTTCTGGAGCCTGATCTTCATCTATATCTGGGCGGGTCCGCACCATCTGCTCTTCACCGCCCTGCCGGAATGGGCCCAGACGCTCGGCATGACCTTCTCGATCATCCTCTGGATGCCGAGCTGGGGCGGCATGATCAACGGCCTGATGACATTGTCGGGCGCCTGGGACCGCCTGCGCACTGATCCGGTTCTGCGCATGCTGGTGGTGTCGGTCGCCTTTTACGGCATGAGCACCTTCGAGGGCCCGGTGATGAGCATCAAGACCGTCAACGCGCTCTCGCACTACACCAACTGGACCGTCGGCCATGTCCATTCCGGCGCGCTCGGCTGGGTCGGCTATGTCAGCTTCGGCGCGCTCTACTGCCTGGTGCCGTGGCTGTGGGGCAAGAAGAAGCTCTATTCGAACGCGCTGGTCGAATGGCATTTCTGGATCTCGACCCTGGGCATCGTCCTCTACATCACCTCGATGTGGGTGGCCGGCATCATGCAGGGCCTGATGTGGCGCGCCTATAACGACTATGGCTTCCTCGAATATTCCTTCGTCGAAACCGTGCAGGCGATGCATCCCTACTACATCATCCGCGCCCTGGGCGGCTTGCTCTATCTCGGCGGCGCGCTGCTGATGGCCTTCAACCTCTGGAAAACGGCGACCGCCGGCGAACCCAAATCCGCCGCCGCACCCAAGCTGGCCCTGGAGGCCGCGTGATGAAACACGACAAGATCGAACGCAATTCCATCCTCCTGCTGGTCGGCATCCTGCTGGTGGTGGCCGTGGGCGGCCTGGTCGAGATCGCGCCGCTCTTCTGGGTCGGCGGCACGGTCGAGAAGGTTTCCGGCATGCGGCCCTACACGCCGCTGGAGCTGGAGGGGCGCAACATCTATGTCCGCGAGGGCTGCTATCTCTGCCATAGCCAGATGATCCGCTCGCTGCGCGACGAGGTCGAGCGCTATGGCCATTACAGCCTGGCTTCGGAAAGCATGTACGACCACCCCTTCCAGTGGGGCTCGGAACGCACCGGCCCCGACCTGGCGCGCGTGGGCGGCAAATATTCCGACGAATGGCAGCGCCAGCATTTGGCCGAGCCGCGCTCGGTGGTGCCGGAATCGGTGATGCCGCCTTATGCCTTCCTGGAAAAGACGCCGCTTGACTATCGCGACATCCAGAAGCTGCTGAAGGCCAACCGTGCCGTCGGCGTGCCCTACACCGATGACGAGATCGCCAATGCCAGGGCCGACCTGGAAGCGCAGGCAGATCCCGACAATGAGGGCGTCGAAGCCATGCAGAAGCGCTATCCGAAGGCGGCCGCGCGCGACTTTGACGGCAACAAGGACCAGGTCAGCGAGGCCGACGCCCTGATCGCCTATCTGCAGATGCTGGGCACGCTGGTGGATTTCCGCACCTACCATCCGCAGGTCCCGGAAAACAGGAGGTAGACGATGGAACGCTGGGCCTATGAAGAAGTCCTGTCCTTCACCCGCAGCTGGGACGCGGTCTATTTCACCGCCATGTTCCTGGTGGCGCTGGTCTATGCCTACTGGCCGAAAAACAAGGCGCGTTTCGAGCGCGCAGCGCAACTCCCGCTCAAGGATGATGACGCCTGATGTCTGACAAGGAAATCGATACGCATTCCGGCACCGAGACCACCGGCCATGAATGGGACGGAATCAAGGAGCTCAACACGCCGCTGCCGCGCTGGTGGCTGGGCATTCTCTATGCCAGCATCCTGTGGGCCGTCGGCTACTGGATCGTGATGCCGGCCTGGCCGACGATCGACGGCTATACGCATGGCCTTCTCGACCATTCCCAGCGCGACAGCGTGACCGCCGAGGTTGACAAGCTGAAGGCGGCCCGTGCCGCCCGCGAAAAGATGCTGGGTCCGGCCAGCCTGGAGCAGATCCAGGCCGATCCCAACCTGCTGCAATTCGCCATGGCGGAAGGCAAGGCGGCGTTCGGCGACAATTGCGCCGGTTGCCACGGCGCGGGCGGACAGGGCGCCAAGGGTTATCCCAATCTCAATGACGATGTTTGGCTGTGGGGCGGCAAGCTCGCCGACATTCAGCATACCATCACGGTCGGTGTGCGCTCGACCAGCACCCAGACCCGCCAGTCGCAGATGCCGGCCTGGGGGCGCAGCCATATTCTCAATGCCCGCCAGATTCTCGACCTGACGGAATATGTGGTGAACCTTTCGCACCGGCCCGCCGACCAGAAGGCGGTGGTCCGCGCCGCCAAGCTGTTCAAGGACAATTGCGCCGCCTGCCATGGTCCGGACGGCAAGGGCCAGCGCAAGGACGGCGCTCCCAACCTGACCGACAATGAATGGCTTTATGGCGGCAGCCGGGACGCCATCTATGACCAGATATGGAACGCTCATGGCGGCGTGATGCCGACATGGGAAGGACGGCTGACGCCAGCCACGATCAAGGCGCTCGCCGTCTACGTGCATAGCCTCGGCGGCGGGGAATGACGACGCCGCTTCGCATCGTGCCGGAAACAGCCCAGCCCCTTCCGGCGCAGGCTGCGGAAGGAGTCGCGCGCTCCGACGCCGAGGCTAGCAACAGCGCCGCCGCCCGCAAGCTCTACAAATCGCGGGTGCCGATCTATCCGAAGGAGATGGACGGGCTCTATCGCCAGATCAAATGGGGGATGATGGCGATAACCCTCAGCATCTACTATCTGGTGCCGTGGATCCGCTGGGACCGCGGCCCCGGAGCGCCCAACCAGGCGGTTCTGGTCGACATGGCGCATGAACGGCTTTATTTCTTCTTCATCGAGATATGGCCGCAGGAAGTCTATTACATCACCGGGCTGCTGATCCTGTCCGCGGTTTCCCTTTTTCTCATCAATGCGCTGTTCGGGCGGCTGTGGTGTGGCTATTCCTGCCCTCAGACGGTGTGGACCGACCTCTTCATCTGGGTCGAGACCAAGATCGAGGGTGACCGCGCCGCCCGCATTCGCCTGGCGGCCGCGCCATGGAGCGCTTCCAAGGTCGCCAAGCGGGTCGCCAAGCATTCGATCTGGCTGCTGTTCGCGGTCGCCACCGGCGGTGCGTGGGTTTTCTACTTCGCCGACGCCCCCACGCTCCTGCACCAGTTGCTCACGGGCACCGCCAGCCTCGGCAATTACGCCTTTATCGCCATCCTGGCCTTCACCACCTATACGCTGGGTGGCCTGATGCGCGAGCAGGTCTGCACTTATATGTGTCCCTGGCCGCGCATCCAGGCAGCGATGACCGACCGCGAGGCGCTGTCCGTCACCTATCGTCGCGACCGCGGCGAGAAGCGTGGCGTCCACAGGAAAGGCGAATCCTGGGAGGGAAGGGGCGACTGCATCGACTGCAAGCAATGCGTCGCCGCCTGCCCCATGGGCATCGACATCCGCGATGGCGCCCAGCTGGAGTGCATCAACTGCGCGCTTTGCATCGATGCCTGCGACGATGTGATGGCCAAGATCGGCCGCCCGCTGGGCCTGATCGCCTATGATACCGAGGCAAATGTCGAGCGCCGCATGCGGGGCGAGCGGCAGCGTTTCCGTTTCGTGCGTCCGCGCACCATCCTCTACGGTGCGGTGATCGTGATCGTGGGCGCGATCATGCTGTTCACCTTCGCCAACCGGCACACGCTGGCGCTGGATGTCATCCGCGACCGCAATCCCGACTTTGTCACCCTGGCCGATGGCGCGGTGCGCAACGGCTACACCCTGAAGCTGATGAACCGCAGCGGGGGCGCCCGCCGGCTGACCCTGGACATGCAGGGCGTTATTGCCCGCAAGGTCGTCCTGATCGGCCTGCCCGACACCCGGCTGCCGGCCACCATCGAGGTGGAGGCCGACAAGGTCCGCACCGTGAGGCTTCTGGTGACGGTTGATCGGGCGCAAGTCCGGCCGGGTCCGCAACCGATAAGCTTTAGTCTCGGCGACCCGGCGAGAGGCGAAACCCGCACCGCCAGTGCCATCTTCGTGGGAGGCGCACAATGACGGGAACATTGACC
>CAZYGO010000167.1:0-3185 GCA_964647455.1 uncultured Rhizobium sp. | reverse complement strand
CGAGCCCATCGCCATGTAGTCCGGCACGAGCTTCTTGATGCGGCCCGCAAGGTCGCGCTTGGGCACACCGATGAATGTCTTCACGTTGTGGCCCATCGCATTCATGGTGTGGTGCGACTTGTGGCAATGGATCGCCCAGTCGCCCGGCTCGGTGGCGTCGAACTCGAAGGCCCGCATGGCACCGACCGGCACGTCTGTCGTCACCTCCGGGCGCCGCGCGCTCTCCTTGATCCAGCCGCCGTCGGTGCAGGTCACCTCGAAATGCGGCCCGTGCATGTGGATCGGATGATTGGTCATGGTGAGATTGCCGATGCGCACGCGCACGCGGTCGCCCTGCCGCACCACCAGGGGATCGATGCCGGGAAAGACGCGGCTGTTCCAGGTCCACAAGTTGAATTCCGTCATGGTCATCACCTTCGGCAGCGAACTGCCGGGGTCGATGTCGTAGCTCGCCATCAGGAAGGCGAAGTCGCGGTCGACGCGGTGGAGCTTCGGGTCGCGCGGGTGCACGACGAAGAGGCCCATCATGCCCATGGCCATCTGCACCATCTCGTCGGCATGCGGGTGATACATGAAGGTGCCGCTCCTCCTGATGGCAAATTCATAGACGAAGGTCTGTCCCGGCTTGATGTGCGGCTGCGTCAAGCCGCCGACGCCGTCCATGCCGTTGGGCACCAGCATGCCGTGCCAATGGATGGTCGTGTGCTCCGGCAGCTTGTTGGTGACGAAGATGCGCACCTTGTCGCCCTCGACGCATTCGAGCGTCGGCCCCGGCGACTGGCCGTTGTAGCCCCACAGGCGGGCCTTCATGCCGGGCGCGATCTCGCGCTCGACCGGCTCGGCGACGAGGTGGAATTCCTTCCAGTCGCCGTTCATCCGCCACGGCAGGGTCCAGCCATTCAACGTGACCACCGGCTGATAATCCTGCCCGTTCGACGGCACGAGCGGCGGCTGCGTCGTCGGCGAACGCGAATAAACGGCTTCCGGAACTGCTGCGGCCTGCACACGCCCGCTGAGGGCCGCCGCGCCGGCGAGAATGGCGGAACCGCCGATGAGATTGCGCCGCGAGATCATCGTGCTCTCCCTGTTCAATGCTCCGCTGCGGCCAGTGACGCCGGCGCACCCCCCGGCGACGCTTCGCCGTCTCTCGCGGAACTGCCGCCGGTGATGGTCGCCGACAAATTGGCGCTCGCCAGCCAGAAATCGCGCAGCGCCTCGACCGCGGCGGCGTTCGCCGCAATCCGCTGCCGCGCGTCGCTCAGCAGCGAAAACACGTCGACCTGCATGGCGCCGTAACGCAGCATCATCTCGTCCGAGATGGTCTTGCGCAGCGGCACGATCTCGCGCTGGTAGCGCGCGGCGATGTCGTAGCTCGCGCGATAGCCTTGGTAGGCCTCCCGCGCTTCGGAGCGGACGTCGATCGCTTTCTGGGCGAGTCTGTTCACCACCTGCATGTAGGTCTCCTCGGCCTCGCGCAGGCGCGTTTGACCGAAATCGAAGATCGGCACCTCGAACGCCACCGCGAAGCCGCGGCTGCGCGCGTGCTCGCCCGTTTCCTTGTCGTCCTTGATGCGGTCGGCATAGCCGCCCTCCAGGACGTTGACGAAGCGAGTGGCGGACGTAAGGCCATACGACTTGGCCAGGAGATCGAGTTCGATGCGGGCCATTTGCAGGTCGACTCGGCGGTCGAGCGCCCGCTGCTCGACCTGCGGCATGGGCAACGGGCGCGCCGGCAGACGCGGAAGTTCCTTCGGCAGCCTGAAAGCGAGATCCGCGCCGTCGAGGCCGAGCGCCCGCACCAGCCGCTCGCGCGCGGATGCTGCGCGCTGCCGCGCCGCGACGAGCTGGGTCGCGACCTCGGCGTGAAAGGCCTGCTGGCGCGCCACGTCGAGCTTGTTCATCGCCCCCGTCTCGCCCATGCGCTTGGCGAGCTGCACGGCAGTGGCGGCAGCCGATTCCGCCTGGCTCCAAAGTTCGACCTGCTGGTTCGCCGCCACCGCGCGGTAAAATGCCGTGCGCGCCGCCCCGGCCACCCGCAACGTTTCCAGTGCCGCGGCCAACTGCGCCTGCCGGAAGCGGTCGGCGGCGATTTCGGCGCGCGCCGGCAGCGTGATCAATGCGAGAATGTCGCCGACGATCTGGCGTTCGAGTTCGGTTTCCACGGAGCCCGATACGCGCAGCACCGACACTTGCGGGTTCGGCGGCAGCGACTGCCGGACCCTGACTGCTTCCGCAATTCCCAACTCGTTGTAGGCCGCCTGCAGGCCGCGGTTGGAGAGCAGCGCGACCTGCACCGCAGCATCCGCCGTCAGCGGCCGTCCGATGAGCCGCCGTACGCGCGCCTGCGCCTGAGCAGCCTCTTCCTCCGTTCGGATGGAGACGATGTCCTTGCGTAGTTCGCTTTGCGCGACGTCCGCTGCGACGCTCAGGCCGCGGTCCGGCGAGAAGGTCTCGCAGGCCGCGAGTGCCAATGCGCCGGCCAGCGCCGTCAGGGCACGCCTTGCAGGGGCCGGGAACGACCCGAAATCGAGGGCCATTGAATTTCCTCGTCTGTCGATTGATGACGCGCGCGCGGCACCGCCCGCGCGCTTCGGTTCAAAGCGACAGCGAGGGTCTTGGGGGTCGATCGATTCGATCGGAGCCGCGTCCGTTGAGCCCGTTGACGGCGAGCGGCGGCGGTTGCGAGGCGGGATCGAGCGGGGCGACGACGGGGCCTTCGGCGGGCGCGATCGCGCTGACCCCGAAAAGCCCGCAGCACTTGCCGTCACGATCGCCGTCGTCGGTCTTGCCGCTCGAATGATGGTGGGCGGTGCCGTCGTGGTGCACGTGCGCGGCCGCTATACCGACGCGATCATCGCTGAGGCAGTGGGCGGGGATCGTGGCCTGCCCGAAGGCCATGACGGCCGTCGGCGTCAATAGACAGAGCGTGTAGAGCGCGACCGTAAGGCCCGCCACGCGCCAACGCCATCTTCCCGACGACCTATCGAGCATGCAAGTTCTGCTCACCGGTGCGCTCACCCTACGGCACGCCGCCAAAATACCGTTTCCGAGTGCCGATACAAGCATGGCCCAAGCGCGAAAGTGTGCATTACGGTGGCGCATTGAGCTTGAGGCGCCCGAGCGGCTTGAGCGTGTCGGGATCGAACGTCAAGAGTTCGATTGTCCCGCCGACTTCGACGGTGACC
>CAZYGO010000166.1:0-4834 GCA_964647455.1 uncultured Rhizobium sp. | reverse complement strand
CGTTGGTGTTGGTGGCGTTGCCGTTGGCGGTGTTGTCGCCGGTCTTGTTGGAATTGTTGGCGGAATTGTCCACCGTGACATAGACCGGGGTCGGCGTGGAGCTGCCCGAGCCCGAGCCGCTGCCCGAGCCGGAATTGTAGTTGTTCTGCGTCTGGCCCTGGGTCTGGGTCGGCGTATAGGTGTTGCTGGGCGTGTAGGTGTTCGTCGGCGTGTTGACGTTGGTCGGCGTATAGGTGTCGGTGTTGGTGCCGGTGACCGTGCCGGTGGTGGTCTGGGTGCCGGTCTGGGTCTGCAGGTTGGTGCCGCCCTGCGCCGTGCCGCCGGTGGTGTTGGCGGTGGCGTGATTGTCCGAATTGCCGCCATAGCCATTGCCGCCATAGCCATAGCCGCCGGAGCCGCCCTGGCCGCCGGCGCCGCCCGCCGCGGTGTTGGTGCCGCCCGTGCCGGTGCCGCCATAGGCGGTGGAATTGCCGCTGTCCTTGATGCTGCCGCCGGCGCCGCCCTGGGCATCGACGCTGACATCGCTGCCATAGGAGGTGCCGCCGCCGCCGCCATAGCCGACGCCGCCTTCCGACGAGGAGCTGGAGGTGCCGCCGGTGGCGCCGATCACGGTGATGTTGGTGGTGCCGCCGGTGTTGGTCGCGGTGCCGGTGCCGGTCGCCGAGCTGGAATTGTTGATCTTGTTGGAAAGGTTGTTGATGGCCTGCGCCAGGGCGAGCGCGGCCGCGTCCGACGTCGAATAGTTGTTGTTCGTCGTCGAGTTGTTGTTCGAATTGTTGTTCGAGTTGTTGTTGTTATTATTGTTGTTGTTTTTGTTGTTTTTGTTGTTGCTGCCGCCGCCATTGCCGCCGCCGCCACCATGGCCGCCACCATGGCCGCCGCCATTGCCGCCTTTGTTGATGTTGATCTCTTTGTTGATCGTGATGTTCTTCGAGATATCGATGTTCTTGGAGGCATCGATATTCTTGGTGATGGTGATCGGCTTGTAGATCTCGATATTCTTCGACGCATCGATCGGCTTGTTGATCGTGATGCTCTTGGAGGCGTCGATCGACTTGTTGATCGTCACCGGCTTGTAGATGCTGACATTCTTCGAGGCGTCGATGTTGTTGGTGATCGACACCGGCTTGTTGATGCTGATGTTCTTCGAATTGTCGATATTGTTGGTGACGCTCACATTCTTGTTGAGCGTGATCGGCTTGCTGATGCTGATATTCTTCGAAGCGTCGATATTGTTCACGACGCTGGTGTTCTTGTTGAAGATCACCGGCTTGTTGACGGTGATGTTCCGCGAATTGTCGATATTGGTGTTGTAGCTGTTCTCGACGTTGCGATTCAGCGTGATCGGCTTGTTGACCGTCACGTTGCGCGAATTGTCGATATGCTTCGACGCGTCGATGTTGAGATTGTTCTCGACGTTGCGGTTGAAGGTGATGGGCTTGCTGACCGTGACGTTGCGGCCATTGTCCACGCGCCGCGACGAATTCACGTCATAGGCGGGGCGCATGCCGCCCGGGTTCACCGGCTTGCTGACGGTGACGCCGCGATCGATGCTGTTGACGTCCAGGCCATGGTTGAAGGTGACCGGGCGGGAGACGTTCACCGGGCGCTGGGCCTGGCCGAAGCCGTTTCTCTCGCCGCCGCCGGTGACGTTGAGCGGCTGGGCGGGACGGCCGGCATTGCTGAAGCTGCTGGTGACTTCGCCGGCGCCTTCAACGCTGCCGGGGCGCACCACGTTCAGGGTGCTGTTGTTCGGACGATAGGCGTTGACTGCGCCGCTGTTGACGTTGCCGGGATTGATGCCGGTCGGGCGCTGCACGTTGAGGCCGCCGCCGAACAGGCCGGGGCGGGCCGCGTCGCTGCTCTGGCCGCCAAAGGGGGCCTGCACATTCTGGGGGCGGGCGGGCGCAAAGCCGCCGCTGCTGCGGACGCCGAAATTGCCGCCGGCCTGATTGTTGAACTGGGGCACCGCGATCGGTCCCACCGCCTGCGGGTGCTGCACCTGCACCGGCGGCAGGTTGAGATCGCAGTTCAGGCCGCTGCCACCCGCGCTCTTGCCAACGGGCTTGCCCCATGTGTCGGCATGGGTCATGTCGCCGGCTTCCGCGGTCAGCGGAATGACTGCCATGCCGGCCGTGGCCAGCGAGGAAGTCAACAACATCAAGCGCTTAAGCGACATTTCCGGTACTCCTGTGCCATCTGGGGCATGAATGGACGTGACCGTCGCTTCACGAACCGTGCCACCGGGTCAGTGGCGGATGGGACAAGTGTCCCGTTCTGGAACAGACGTGTTCCAAAGGGGCGGGACAGCAAAGAAGGTTGATGGGCGCGCCGTGGGGGGAGCCTGTGCGGCAGAACAAATTGCGCGGCATTACCCCGGTCCCGCACACAGCCCTGCGCTCTTATCCTCCAACAGCAGGCATGAGAGCGCCGTTAACGATCTGGGTTAACCAGAAGTATCCTTTCCGGTCCGGTCCGGCCCTCCATGGCACGGCTTCTGCTGTGTTCCCGGCGAAGGCGGCGCGCTGCGTTCGATTACGGATCAGCGCGCTCCCGCCAAAAGGGAATGACGGGGTCATGAAACACAAGAATTCGCACCTGCTGGTGGGATATTGGAGCCGCCTTCGCAAGGGCCGCGACGTGCCGGACCAGACCGATATCGATCCGCGCGCCATCAAGCGGCTGCTTTCCTAGACCTTCATCCTCGATTGCGAGAATCCCGGCCGCCCCGTTTACCGTCTGGCCGGCACAGCCTTGTGCGAACGTTTCGGCTTTGAATTAAAGGGCACCGGCTTTCTCGCCCATTGGGAGGCCCAGTCGGGCCTGTCGCTGGCGCCGCTGCTGCGCCAGGCGCTGAAGCTGCGCCAGCCGGTCTGCATCAGTTCGGTCGCCGCCACCGCCGACAGCGGCATGGTCGAGCTGGAAACCATCCTGACCCCGGTCAGCTTCAATGGCGGCGAACCCACCCGCTTCTTCGGCCTGGTGCAGATGCTGTCGGATCCCACGCCGCTGCTGGGCCGCGCAATCGCCTATGAGCGCATGGTCTCCTCCGAACTGATCGAGGAAGGCGAGCCTCTGCCGCAATTCGACCGCGACGAGCCGCCGCCCCCGCCCCCGCCGCCGGCGCAGTTCCTGCGCGCCCACCCCAAGGCGCCCTATCTGAAGCTGGTGGTGTCGCAGGAAAGCCCGGCCTTCCTCAATTTCGGCGCCGGCGATCTTCTGCAGTCCATGCTGAACGCGGTGCGGCACTGGCGCGCCGTCAATCCCGACGACCTGACGGCCTAGACCTTAATTTACGGAACGGAATCGGCGCGCACCGGGGTCTGGCTGCCCTGCTGGCTCTGGGCCTGCTGGCTGCGGATGCTGGAGCGGTCAGTGGGATCGTTGTGCAGGATGTCGGTCTCGATCCGCGCTTCCTTGTTCTTCTGCTTCAGATAGGGAATCTCGTAGGCGTCTATCTTGGCGCGATAAGCCTGGAACATCGCCTCGTCCTCGGGCAGACGCTTGTCGCAGCGGTCGGGCGCGATATGCGCCGTCTGCTGGCACCACAAATCGTAATTCAGCGGCGTGACGTCGTAATTGCGTCCGACCTGCGCCTGGGCGGAGGCCGCGGCCAGGAGCAGGGCGGCAAAAGCGGCGCGCGGAGCCATCCGGTTCATAACGTCACCTTATTCCCTTGGTTGCCGCATGGATAGCTGCCCAAACAAAACAGGCGCCTTGCGGCGCCTGTTTTCTATTTCATCTTGCCGCTTGCACGGACCCGCCTCCCCTTCGGCGCGAAGCGCCTGGGAAGGGCGGAGGGGTCAAATCAAGACTATGGTTTCAGGTCGATCACCGTGCGGCGGTTCTTGGCTTCCTTGACATTGTCGCCGGTCTCAACGGCGAGATCGGTCTCGCCCACGCCCGAGGCCTGGATGGCGGCCCGGCGCGCGCCCATGTCAACCAGCGCCTCGACCACGACATTGGCCCGGCGGACCGAGAGCGCCTGGTTGTAGGCGCTGGAGCCCGACGTATCGGTGTGGCCGACCACGGTGATGTGGGCCTGGCCGCCGGCGCGGGCGGTGTTGATGACGTTGGTCAGCACCGTCAGCTCCTCGGCCCGGAGCGTCCAGGAATCGAAGTCGAAATAGACGGTGAAGTTGGTGGTCGTGGCGGCCGGGGCCTGGGCCGAGGCGGGCGGCGGCACCGGCGCGGTGGTCACCGGGGCGGGCGCGGGCGCCGTCACCGGCGCGGGCGCCGGGATCACGGGCGCGGCCGGGCGGATCGCCACTTCCAGCCGCGGCAGCGAGACGTCGAGCTGGCTCTTGCAGGTGGCGGCGTTGGCGGAAGCGGTCGGCACCATGCTGAACAGCACCCAGCAGTCATAGTCGGACTGGGCGCGGGCGGCTTCCTCGGGGAACTTGTCCTTGCCGGCGGCCAGGGCCGCGGCCAGGCGGTCATGCACCGGCACCACCGCCGGATTGGGGGCGGCCTCGATGGCGGGCTCCTCGCCGGCGGCGGCCAGGTCGGCCTTGGCGCTGAAGGCGCGCGTCAGCATGTCCTTGGGGGCTTCGCTGTCGAACAGGCCGAAGGTGAGGGTGGAAAGCATGTCGCTGTCCTCGTCGGGCAGGGCGTTGGCCTGGCCGGCAAGGTCGGTATAGGCGGTGTTCAAGCCCTGGGTGAACGGGCTGCCCGCGGCCATCGGCTCCTCGTCGGAGCCGAAACTGTCCGAACAGGCGGACAGGGCAATGGCGGCGCTGCCCAGCACGGCAAGCAGGGCAAGGCGGGAAGCAGTGAAACGCATGGTCGAAGTCCCCCACGGGCGCGCCGGGGCCTTGTGCCCCGCCGCTTGGTT